>NZ_JBSGJR010000015.1:0-36089 GCF_053605645.1 Micromonospora sp. NPDC003776 | reverse complement strand
TGCGCGGGGCAGTCTGGGCCGGTCCGTTGGTGCGTGTCCCTCCGGACGCTTGCCCGCCCGGCAGGGCCGGGTGGGGGAGGGTGCCCTGCGTCGCCGGGGCGCGGGGCGTGGTGGCTGGTGCCGGGTAGGGCCGGTCTTCGACCGGTCTGTCCGGCTGGTTTTGGTGACGACCGCGCAGGCTTCGAGTGTGTCGACCACGGCACGGATGATCATCTGTCCGCTGGAATTGTCAATGACGGTGGTGTCCTGGTGGGTGAGGCCGCGGGCGGCGATCCGCCGCCAGGCGCCGTGGTCGCGGTCGCCCTGCCAGCCGCAGTTGCCTATGTTGGGGCAGATGGCCCACGTCCAGCCCGGCACGGTCGGCTGGTCGGGGGCTTTGCGGTGCCGTAGCGGGGTCAGGCACTGCGGGCAGTGTTTGGAGGTGTTGCGGGCCGGGACGCCGACGACGGCGATACCCTGCTCGGCGGCGAGGTGCCGCATCCGGTCGACGATCTTCCCGCGGACTTGCTGGGACAGGCGCGTGTTCAGGCTGGCGCCCATGCCCTTGGCTTCCATGGACCGCAGGTCTTCCACGTAGATGACGGTCGCGCCCGCGGCGATCGCCTGGTCCACCGTCCAGCGGGCGGCAGCCCACGCGAGCGCGGCGTTCAGGTTCTGGCGGCGCTCGGACACGTGTCGGATCTCGTCGCGCAGCACGGCAAGCTTGCCCGCAAGTTGATGCCGCGGGTCGACGCCGATGAGCCGCTGATAGTGGTCGGCCTTGGCGCACAGCCGCTCACAATGGCGGCGCAGGCGATGCTGCTTGGCCAGGACTCCGGCGGCCCGGAACTGGCCCCCAGCGCCCAACGCGGTGATCCGGCCATCGGCTCGCCGTCTCAGGGCCCCCGCGCTGAGCAGGGTGTTCAGGCCCCAGTCCACTCCGAGCGCCACCGTGTGCCCGGTGGGCCGGGCTTTCGGCACGGCGTGGGTGTAGGCGACATCGGCGCGGACCTGCCGCCCGGCCACGCGCAGGGCGGGCAGGTGCAGCATCGCGTCCGCCGGGACGGTGGGCGGCAGGGTGATCGGGCAGGCCACCCACGTCCAGTCCCGATACGTGCGCGGATCCGGACGGGTGGGCAACTGCAGGCGCAGCAGCACCCTTCCCGGGTCGGTGTCGCTACGTTCCATCGTGGCCTGCTGCCGGTCACACGCGGCCAGCAACAACATCCGCGCAACCCGCGGCGCGCCTTCCAGTTCGAACACGTCCACCGGCAGGCGGCCGTGTGCGTTGAGGAACCTGACCACCTGCCGGGTGCGCGCCTTGATGACGTTGGCCGGCAGATACTTCCCGCCAGGGATCGCCTCCCGAACCTGATCCCACTCCTGCGGAGTGCGCTTGCCCGGGTCGGCCGGCCAGGTCGCGAGGACTCCGGCAGTCAGATCGGCACGCCAGTTCACCGACCGCAGCGCACGCCCGGCCTGCTCCTGCGCCATCCGCACGATCCGGTCATTAACCTGCACCCCCTCCGGGACGGTGACGGTCCAACCCAGCCGCCGCAACGCCATCCACGCGTTCGACGGCAACCTCCGCCCACCCGCGTCCACACCGCAGGCCAACACCCGCACATCCGCGGCATTCCACCGCTGCGCCAACAGCCCGCAGACCATGCCCGCCACCAGATCGGCACACCAGCCGACACGCTCCGCCAGCACCGCCTGGGACACAACCTCGCCGGACTTCTCATCCGCACCGGCGCGCACAAAAGCCCGGAAACACCCGGTCCGGGACGCCTCGCCCGCAGCCAGCGACACCATCCGACTCACCCGCCACCAACCTCACCACACCCAGACCCGGCCACCACGCACAGCACCGCCACACAACAGCACTCACCGCCGGCAGACCCCCACCGCCCGCATCAAACCAGAAGACACCGACACCAACGACCAGCCCACGATCACTGACGATCCTTAACCAGGTCCTTCAGCCTGCGGGTCCACCCGCACGTTGCGGAGGCGGGCGGGCTGCGGGTCCGCAACGGCTTCTCCGTCGACTTCCTGGTGCCCTGGGCCGCCATCGCCACGGCCGGGGCCCGCTACCGGTCGCTACCGGCCAACCGGAGCGTCCAAACCGAGCACGACGGGTCGAGGGCAGTCCTGAACATCGGCGCCGCCCGGCAGACCAGCGTGGACCTCGTGCTGCACGAACCGCTCAGGGTGGGCCTGCCGAAGGGCCCGAGCGAGCCGGTGCGGGAGATCCGCCTCTACGCCGACGACCCGTCGGCCCTGGTCGCCCGGGTCCGCCACCACCTGGCCACGCCCGCTTGTTAGGAAGGGCCCCTGCTCTACCGAATGCGTCGACAGGGGGCCCTTCCGCGCACCTCAGAGCTTGTACTCCTTGAGCAGGCCGCGCGAGATGATCGTCTTCTGGATCTCCGAGGTGCCCTCGCCGATGAGCAGGAACGGGGCCTCCCGCATCAGCCGCTCGATCTCGTACTCCTTGGAGTAGCCGTAGCCGCCGTGGATGCGGAACGCCTCCTGGACCACCTCGGCGCAGTACTCGGAGGCGAGCAGCTTGGCCATGCCGGCCTCGACATCGTTGCGCTGGCCGGCGTCCTTGAGCCGGGCCGCGTTGACCATGAGGGCGTGGGCCGCCTCGATCTTCGTACCCATCTCGGCGAGCTTGAACGCGACGGCCTGGTGCTTGGCGAGCGGCTGGCCGAAGGTGCGGCGCTGCTGGGCGTACGCGACGGCCAGCTCGAACGCCCGGATGGAGATCCCGCAGGCGCGGGCGGCCACGTTGACCCGGCCGACCTCGATGCCGTCCATCATCTGGTAGAAGCCGCGGCCGACCTTCTCCTCGCCGCCCAGCACGGCGGAGGCGGGGACGGTGACGCCGTCGAGCACCATCTCGGTGGTCTCGACGCCCTTGTAGCCCATCTTGTCGATCTTGCCGGGGATGGTCAGGCCGGGGGCGGTCTCGCCGAAGCCGGGCTCCTTCTCCAGCAGGAAGGTGCTCATGTTGCCGTAGACGGAGTCGGCGCCGGTGTCGGTCTTGACCAGGGTCGCCACCACCGAGGAGTACGCGCCGTTGGTCAGCCACATCTTCTGGCCGTTGAGGACGAAGCCGTCCCCGTCGCGGACCGCCTTCGACTTGATCGCCGAGACGTCCGAGCCGCACTCCGGCTCCGACATGGAGAACGCGCCGCGCACCTCGCCGGTGGCCATCCGGGGCAGCAGCCGGGCCTTCTGGTCGGCCGAGCCGTGCTGCGAGATCAGGTACGCCACGATGAAGTGCGTGTTGACGATGCCGGAGATCGACATCCAGCCACGGGAGAGTTCCTCGACGACCAGGGCGTAGGTCAGCAGGGACTCCCCCAGGCCGCCGTACTCCTCGTCGATGGTCAGGCCGAACAGCCCCATCTCGCGCATCCCGTCGAGGATGTCGGTGGGGTACTCGTCGGCGTGCTCCAGCCGCTGGGCGTGCGGGATGATCTCCTTGTCGGCGAACTCCCGGACGGTTTCCAGGATCGACCGCTGCACGTCGGTCAGGCCGGGCGTCTGGGCGAGTCGGGCCATCTCAGCCTCCGGGGGATCGGCGCATTACTCATGGGTAACTGAACGCTCGGTCAGTATCGACCCCGGGACCGGCGAGGCCAAGGTGACCAGTCCACACAACCGCTGTGAAAAGGTTCACCGCTGCGGGTAGCGTCCGCAAGAGAGGGCCCGTTGACCCGCGACGGAGGGGGCGAAGACGCGTGAGCCAGCCACCCGGCGAGCCGGAGCAGCCGCCGTCTCCGTACGAGCCGCCGTCCCACCAGCCGCCGTCGCCGTACGAGCCGTCGCCGTACGAGCAGCCGTCCTACGGGCAGCCCTACGGGGGCCAGCCGCAGCACCACCCGCAGTGGGGCCAGCAGCCGCCGCCCTACCCGCCGCAGCCCCCGTACGGGCAGTACGGACCGCCGGGCGAGCCACCCCGACCCCACGGCGGCGGCCCCAACGTGCTGGCCATCCTGTCGCTGGTGTTCGCCTTCGTCTTCGCCCCCGCCGGGATCGTCCTGGGCCACCTGGCCAAGCGGCAGATCCGGCAGACCGGCGAGGAGGGCGAGCAGCTCGCCACCTGGGGCCTGATCCTCAGCTACGTGTTCACCGTGATCGGACTGCTCGCCTGCTGCGGCTGGATCGGCCTGGCCTGGTGGGCGAACTCCGACAACGGCAACTACCGCTGACCGTCAGGGGTAGTTGCCCTCCCGCACGCTGTTGCCGCCGTCGACCACCAGCATCTGCCCGGTGATGTACGAGGCGGCCGGCGAGCAGAGGAAGGCGATCGCCGCGGCCACCTCGTCCGGCGTCCCGGGGCGGCCGACCGGGGTGCCCAGACCCTGCTTGATCTCGGCGGCGGTCGACGCGGCGGTGTAGATGGTGCCCGGCGCGACGGCGTTGACCGTCACCCCGTCGGCGATCATCTCCATGGCCAGCGCCCGGGTCAGTCCGACCACGCCCGCCTTCGCCGCCGCGTACGCGGCCTCGGTGGGCAGGGCGTTGACCGGGCCGGCGGTGGCCGCGAGGTTGACGATCCGACCCCAGCCCCGCTCGGCCATCCCACCGATGAACGCCCGGCTGCACAGAAACGCGGTGCTCAGGTTGCGGTCGATCTCGCCGCGCCACTCGTCGAAGCTGAGCTGGGCCACCGGCCGCAGCACCTCCGGGCTGGCCCGGCTGGCCAGCCCCGCGTTGTTGACCAGCACCTCGACGTCGCCCAGCTGCTCGGCCACCGCGTCGGCGAGCGCGCCCACCTCGGACTCGTCGGTGAGATCGGCGACGAAGCCGGTCACCCCCAGCTCCTCGGCGCGCTCGTGGATGCGCCGGGTGGTGGAGACGATCGCCACCCGGGCACCCAGGTCGGCCAGGCGGCGCGCGGTGGCGTACCCGATGCCGTCCGGGCTGCCGGCACCGGTGACCAGCGCCACCCGGCCATCCAACCGCATGGTGACCGGCTCGGCCAGCGGCGCCGGCTGGTCCTGGTCGGCGGACCCGGCCGGCAGGCCGCCCCGGGTGCGCCGCACCGTCCCCGGCCGGCTCACGTCCCGTCGCGACCGACCGCCGCGCGCGTCAAGTGCCATGCCGCGATCCTGCCCGCTGTGGACGTTCCGGGCAATGCGGCACCCGGAAAGCCGGTCCTCGGGTTTGCCCACCGCTGGCTACCCTGACGAGCACCCGCAGAGCTACGGAGATGAGCAGATGAGCTATCCCCCGCCGTCCGGTGGTTGGCACGACCCCTCCGCGCCCGGACCGCAGTCGAGCCCGCCGGCCGACCCGACGCTGCCGATGGGCAACCCGATCCCCACCCAGCCCACCTCGGCGGACCCGTACGCGCCCGCCGGTCCGTACGCCGGGATGCCGCCGGCCGACCCGTACGCCGCGCCGACCTACCCGGCGGCGGGCGACCCGTACGCCGCGGGCGGCTACCCGCCGCCGGCCTACCCGGCGTACGGCGCGCCGGCCACGAAGACCAACGGAATGGCCATCGCGGCCCTGGCCCTCGCGTTGATCGGCATCACGTCGTGCATCACCGCCCCGATCGGCGCGATCCTCGGCCACGTGGCGCTCAAGCAGATCCGGGAGCGGGGCGAATCCGGTGAGGGCATGGCGAAGGCCGGCATCATCATCGGCTGGATCCTCACCGCGCTGATGATCCTGTTCATCGTGGTGGTCGTCATCGCCGCTATCGCCGACAGCAACAGCAGCAGCTACTGACGCGGACGGGCCGCCCCGGACGACCGGGGCGGCCCGCCGGAATCAGCGTCCGGGGCTCACTCCGCCGGCGGGGTGAACGACGAGGTTCGACTCATCCCGGCCGCCCGGCCCTTCGCCGCGATCACCAGCGCCATCTTGCGGGACGCCTCGTCGATCATCTCGTCGCCGAGCATCACCGCGCCGAGCTTCCCGCCCGCCTCCGAGGTGTAGTAGTCGTAGGCGTCGAGGATCAGCTCGGCGTGGTCGTAGTCGGCCTGGGCCGGGGAGTAGACCTCGTTGGCCGCGTCGATCTGGCCGGGGTGCAGCACCCACTTGCCGTCGAAGCCGAGCGCCGCCGAGCGCTTCGCCACCTCGCGGAACGCGTCGACGTCCCGGATCTGCAGGAACGGGCCGTCGATGGCCTGCTTGTCGTGCATCCGGGCGGCCATCAGGATGCGCATCAGGATGTAGTGGTAGGGGTCGCCCGGGTAGTCGGGGATCAGCGCGCCGACCACCAGCGACTTCATGTTGATGGAGGCCATGAAGTCGGCCGGGCCGAAGATGATCGTCTCGACCCGGGGCGAGGCGGCCGCGATGGCGTCCACGTTGACCAGGCCGGCCGCGTTCTCGATCTGCGCCTCGATGCCGATCCGGCCGACCTCCAGGCCGAGGGTCTTCTCGATCTGGGTGAGCAGCAGGTCAAGCCAGTGCACCTGCTCGGCGTTCTGCACCTTCGGCAGCATGATGCAGTCCAGGTTGGCGCCGGCGCCCTCGACGACCTCGATCACGTCCCGGTAGGTCCACGGCGTGGTCAGGTCGTTGACCCGGACCACCCGGGTCTTGCCCGCCCAGTCGCCCTCGTTCAGCGCGGCGACGATGTTCTTCCGCGCGTCCGGCTTGGCCAGCGGGGCGACGGCATCCTCCAGGTCGAGGAAGACCTGGTCGGCGGGGAGGCCCTGGGCCTTGCCGAGCATCTTGACGCTGGAGCCGGGTACCGCGAGGCAGGACCGGCGGGGGCGACCGACAGCGGCCATGGATGCGCTCCTTCCAGCGTCCGGCGAGCGCCGACGCCAAGATTTCGAGAAATCGAGAACTTAACGATCCCAAAGGGCGTGGTGACGCCACGGTAACCTCGTGCCGTGACCGGGGTGAATGGACCTGTGGAAGATCTCACTGAGCGTCGGATCGTGGTGGTGACCGGTGCCAGTTCGGGCATCGGGCTGGCCGCCGCGGTCGACCTGGCCGGCCGCGGTGACCAGGTGGTCCTGGTCGGGCGGGACCCGGCCCGATTGCAGGCCGCCGGCGACCGGGTCCGCGACGCGGGGGGCGAGCGGCCGGAGCTGTTCCGGGCCGACTTCGCGGTGCTGGACGACGTCCGCCGGCTGGCCGAGAAGCTGCGCGCCGCGTACGACCGGATCGACGTGCTGGCCAACAACGCCGGTGCGATCGTGCTCCAACCGGTCACCACGGTGGACGGCTTCGAGCTGAGCATCCAGGCCAACCATCTCGCCCCGTTCCTGCTCAGCAACCTGCTGCGGGACCGGATCGGCCGGATGGTGGTGACCGCCTCCGGCGCCCACCGCAGCGGGACGCTGGACCCCGACGACCTGAACGCCACCCTGCACGGCTTCCGGCCCTACCGGGCGTACGGCACCAGCAAGCAGGCGAACATCCTGTTCACCGCCGAGGCCGCCCGGCGCTGGCCCGAGGTGCCGGCGTACGCGTTCCACCCCGGCGTGGTGCGCACCCGGTTCGGCGCGGACAGCCGGCTGGTCGCGCTCGGCATGCGGCTGCTGCCCTTCCGCAGCCCCGAGAAGGGCGCGCAGACCCTGATCTGGCTGGCCAACCAGGACCCGTCCCGGCTCACCACCGGCGGCTACTACTACGACTGCCGGCCCCGCCGGCCGCTGGCCAAGGCGCGCGACCCGCAGCTCGCCGCCCGGCTCTGGGCGGCCAGCGCGCAGGCCGTCGGCATCGACGCCTGAGCAGCGCAGCGGAACGCAGGCAGATGATGACGGGAATCCACGAACGCGAGACGGGCGACGTGCTGCTGGTGGCGCTGGTCGACCTGAGCGCCGACGCCGAGGCTGGCCAGCGGTACGAGGACGCGGTGCTCGCCCTGCTCGGGCGGCACGGCGGACGGCTGGAACGCCGGTTGCGGACCGGCGACGGGCGGACCGAGGTGCACGTCATCCGGTTCGCCGCGCGGGCCGGCTACGAGGCGTTCCTGGTCGACCCCGAGCGGGCCGCGCTCCGGGCCGGGCTGGGCGACGTCGCCCCCACCACCCAGGTGCTCGAGGTCCGGGACGTCTGACGGTCACTCGGCCACGTGTACCGGGACGCTGGTGACCACCACCCCGGGCAGGGCCCGCAGCGCGCTCCGGAGCCGCTGCTCCGCCCGGCTGTGCAGCAGCCGGTGCCGGCGGCCGCGCAACACCACCTCGGGCACGATCACGGTCAGCGTCAGGTCCGGCCGGGCGGCGTGCAGCGCCTCCAGATAGTGCGCCAGCGGCCCGATCACCGCCCGGTACGGCGACACCACCGTCTCCAGCCGCAGGTGGTCGCCCCAGGCGCACCACTGCTCCCGGAACCGGTCCGCCTCGGACTCCTCGGGGGCGATGTGCACGCCGATGGTCGGCTGGCCCAGCGATGCCGCGTACGCCAGGGCGCGCAGCGACGCCCGGTTCAGCCGGGCCACCGGCACCACCACCAGGTGCCGTACCTCCTGGGGCAGCTCCTCGCCCTCGGCGGAGCCGGCGGCGCCGCGCGGCCCGCCGCCGGACGGGGGCGGCGCGGGTCCCGGGTAGGGCGGCGGGTGCAGTGCGAGGGCGTGGTGCAGCCTCTCGTAGTGGCGGTGGATTCCGCGGGCGAGCAGCACCAGCGTGGGTACCGCGATCACCACCAGCCAGGCGCCCTGGGCGAACTTGCTGACCGCGGCGATCACCAGCACCAGCCCGGACAGCGTGGCACCGACCGCGTTGAGCACCAGCTTGCGCCGCCAGCCCCGGGTCCGGTGCCGGCGCCAGTGCACCACCATGCCGGCCTGGGACAGGGTGAAGGCGAGGAACACGCCGACCGCGTAGAGCGGGATCAGTGACTGGGTGTGCCCACCGAACGCGACGAAGATGGCCGCCGCGGCGACGGCGAGGGAGACCAGCCCGTTGTTGAACGACAGCCGGTCCCCCAGGTGCAGGAACCGGCGCGGCGCGTGGCCGTTGCGGGCCATGAAGAAAAGCACCCGGGGGAAGTCGTTGAAGGCGGTGTTCGCCGCCAGCAGCAGGATCAGCGCGGTGGCGGCCTGGAGGAGCGCGTACCAGGGTCCGGTGGGGAAGGTGACCCGGCCGAGCTGGGACAGGAGCGTCTCGTCCGCCCGGGGCACCAGCCCGTCCAGGTGGATCAGGACGACCAGCCCGGCGAAGAGCACCACCAGCATGCCGATCATCCAGCTGAGCGAGATGCGGGCGTTGCGCCACTCGGTGGGACGGAAGGCCGGCACCGCATTCGACACCGCCTCGATCCCGGTCATCGACACCGCGCCGGAGGAGAAGGTGCGCAGCAACAGCAGCAAGCCCAACCCCTCGGTGGCCGGCACCGCGGGCGGCGGCACCGGCGCGAAGCCCCGGCCCGCCGCGCGCGCGTAGCCGACCATCAGCAGGGCCAGGACCGCGACCAGGAAGGCGTACGTGGGCAGCACGAAGATGTTGCCGGCGGTACGCACCCCGCGCAGGTTCCCGGCGAGCAGCAGGGCGATCACCAGCACCCCGAGCGGCACGCTGAGCGGGGCGAGCCCGGGAATCGCCGAGGTGATCGCGTTCACCCCGGCCGCGATCGACACCGAGACGGTGAGCACGTAGTCGAGCATCAGCCCCGCCGCCGCCGCGAGCCCGGCCGTCGTCCCCAGGTTGTCGCCGGCCACGATGTACGAGCCCGCCCCGTGCGGGTAGGCCGGGATGGTCTGCCGGTACGACACCCCCACCGCGATCATCATCAGTGCCAGCAGCGCGGCGATCGGCAGGGAGAGCCCGAGCGAGGCGCTGCCGGCCAGCACCAGCACCGTGAGGATCGCCTCCGGCCCGTACGCCACCGAGCTGAGCACGTCGGAGGAGAGGATCGGGACGGCGACGAGCTTGCGCATCCGCTCGTAGACCACGGCGGAGCTGGACAGCGGCGGGCCGAACAGCGTCCGGCGCAGCCGGGTGAGCGCCCGCCCGGCCCGGGTGCCGGGCAGATGGGCCGGCTCGGTGGCGCACAGTTCCTCAGGTTCCTCGACGGTGAACAGGTCGATCGGGGTCAGCCGCCCGAATCGGCTCGGCGCCGGGCCCGGCCGGGTGCGGCCCAGCGTCGGGTCGACGGGCAACTCCTCCGCCCGGCGGGGGCTGCGCCAGCGCTCGCCGATCCGGGCCAGCGCCGCCCGCTCCTCGGGGCCGAGCGGCGGGAACTCGGCAGAGGGCGTGACGAGCGAGCCCCGATCGGGCTCGCCGTCGCCCCGTCGCTCCGCTTGCGCCCCCACCCTCCGCACTCTCACCGATAGCGGCGGCCGGGGCGGAGCTTTCCGGAAATGCGACCGGGATCAGTCGACGAGCGGCGCCGGGTCGCCGGGCACGGCGACCGGTTCGGTACGGCGGCCGGCGCGGGCGCCGCCCACGACGACCACCGCCACGCCGGCCAACAGGAGGGCCAGCCCGGGCAGGGCGAGCGGGCGGGGCAGCTGCCCCAGCCACACCCAGGCGATCAGGGCCGCCCCGGGCGCCTCCAGCAGGACCAGCACGCTGACCGTGGTGGCCGAGACGCGGTGCAGGGCGTAGTTGAACATCGAGTGGCCGAGCAGCTGGGCGCCGGCGACCAGGCCGAGGATCGCCAGCCAGGTGCCCGGCGGATAGCCGTGCAGGCGGACCCCGCCGAGCAGGCAGACCACCAGCAGGACCGCCGCGCAGACCCCGTAGCAGACGGTGGTGTACGTGGTGGTGCTGATGGTGGCCCGGGCCCGCTCGCCGAAGGCGGTGTAGACGGCGGCGAACATGCCGCCGGCCACGGCGAGCAGGTCCCCGGCGAAGGCCCGACCGGAGACGGTGAAGTCGGCCCCGGTGGCCAGCGCCGCCCCGGCCACGGCGAGCGCGATGCCGACCCAGGCCGCGGCCGGCAGCCGCCGCCCCTGCCAGCGGGCGATCAGCCCCTGCCAGACCGGCTGGGTGGCGACCAGCGCGGTGGCGGCAGCCACCGTGGTGAGCTGCACGCTCGGCATCCAGGTCGCGAAGTGCGCGGCCAGCGCCAACCCCGACAGCACGCAGTACAGCCCCTCGCGCCGGCCGGCGCCGACGGTCAGCGCGCGGAACTCCGACCGACGGCGGGCCAGCGAGAACGGGCCGAGTACGGCGATCGAGAGCGTGTTGCGCCAGAACGCGATGGCCAGGGCCGGCGCGGCGGCGAAGGCGACCAGCGGAGCCGACGAGGAGACGGCGGCGACGGCCAGCACGAGCGCGCCGAGGGTCAGCGGGTCGAGTGGCCGCTGCGGAGTGGAGGACACGGAGAGCAATCCTCACACGCTCGGGGGACAGCACGGAACGTCAGCGCTCGGTTACGATCATGCCCGTTCCGGCGATCCTCCCCCTCGGCGTCCGGAGGCCCCCTCATGCCCAGGTACCAGGCGGTCCTGTTCGACTTCTTCGGCACGTTGACCCGCTGCGTCCAGCGGGGCTCCGCCCATCGCGCCACCGCCGAGTTGCTCGGCTGCCCGCCCGAGCGGCTGACCGAGGTGCTCGACCGCACCTACTACGAGCGCGCCAGCGGCCGGCTGGGCAACGCCGAGGCGACCCTGCGCTGGGTCTGCGAGCAGGCCGGGGTGCACCCCTCCGACGGGGCGGTACGCGCCGCTGTCGCCTCCCGACACCGGGCCGTACGCGCCGACACCCGGCTGCGCGACGAGGCGGTGCCGGTGCTGGCCGCGCTGCGCCAGCGGGGCGTACGCACCGGACTGATCAGCGACTGCACGCACGAGCTGCCCGCGTTCCTGCCGCAGCTCGCGATCGCGCCCCTGCTCGACATCCGCGTCTTCTCGGTGCAGGTGGGGTGCTGCAAGCCGGATCCCGCGCTCTACCTGGCCGCCTGCCGCCGCCTCGACCTCGCCCCGGCCGACTGCCTCTACGTGGGCGACGGAGGCAGCCAGGAGCTGACCGGCGCGGTACGGGCCGGCATGGCGGCGGTCCGGCTGGCCGCGCCGGACCTGGCCGAGCACATGGTGTTCAACGCGGACCGGTCCTGGGAGGGGCCGCTGCTGGCCTCGCTGACCGGGGTGCTCGACCTGGTCGACCCGGTCACCGCACCGCTCGCCGCCGGCTAACCGGCCCGGATCAGCGGCGGCGGACCTTGTGCAGCCGGAAGGGCTTGCGGGTGGCCCGCACCACCGGGGCGTCCCGGGGCGGCTCGGCCAGGGACTCCGCCGGCAGGTCGGCGCCAGCGACCGGGGTGCCCGCCGGGGCCAGCCGAGTCACCGCGCAGCCCACCGCGACCCAGCGCGCCACCAGCTCCGCGGCGGGGCCGGGGGCGTTCAACCGCTTCGCCGCGACCAGTGGCGCGGCGGTCTCCCACTCCTCGGTGCCCGGCCGCAGCCGGGTCACCCGGGCCGGCCAGCTGACGATCCGGCCGCCGTGGTCGCCGCGCAGGGTCACCTCCGCCGTCGTCGCGTCGGCCAGGCCGGGCGCGGTCTGTTCACCCGGGCCCGTGACCACCAGCAGCGCGCCGTCGAGCGGCAGGCACCAGAGCCCGTACGCCGGCCCGCCGCCGACGCTCACCCAGCAGACGGCCGCCTTCTTCACCGCCTCGTCGACGAGGGGCGTGGTCACCGGGCTGTCCAACTCGTCCGTCACACCGGCATCCTCTCCTACGCCCGGCGCCCGGCCGGGGTGGACCGCACCGCCACGGCTCAGCCCACGAAGGGCGGGACGGCGATCTCGCCGCGCGCCACCGGCATCACCTGGCCGGCGACCGTCGCGCCCACGGCCACCCCGCCGGCAGCCGTCACCGTACAGACCAGCGAGGACGGCCGGTGGATCTCGACGCCCTGGCGGATCGCGTACTCGGAGCGGCCCTCGCCGGGCAGCAGCCCGCTGGCGACCAGCCACACGCCCAAGCCGAGGGCGGCCGAGCCGGTGGCCGGGTCCTCGGGCACGCCGAGCCCCGGCACGAAGACCCGGGCGTGCGCGGTTTGCGTGCCGGCGTCCCAGGAGAAGACGCTGACGTGCTCCACGCCGTACCGCTCCGCCGCCGCCGCGTTCATCCGGGCCCGGGCCACCGCGTCCGGACGCACCGGGAGGTACGGGAACTCCAGGCCGCAGCCGGCGACCCGGGGCGCCGGGCCGAGGTGGTCGGCGGCGGTCAGGCCGACCATCTCCAGCAGCGGCTCCGGGTCCAGCTCGGGGCCGAGCGTGGGCGTCCCGCCGGTGAGGGTCGCCCCGGTGGCGGTGACCTCGATCGGCAGCACCCCCGCGCCGCACTCCTGGGTGACCCGGCCCACCTCGAACATCCCGCGCCGGCCGGCGGTCACCGCGGCGCCCACACTCGGGTGCCCGGCGAACGGCAGCTCCGCGGCCGGGGTGAAGATCCGCGCCCGGTACGTCGCGCCGACCTGGGTCGGCGGCAGCACGAACACCGTCTCGGAGAGGTTGAACTCGAGCGCGAGCGCCTGCATCTGCTCGGTGGCCAGCCCTTCCGCGCCGAACACCACGGCCAGCGGATTGCCGGCGAAGGGGCGATCGGTGAAGACGTCCACGATCTCGTAGGCCAAGGTCGACATGTTGATAAACACTAGGCCCTTAGGCTGGTGCCCGTGAGCACGCCGAACCGGGTCTACATCGCTCGACTCGCCGGAGTCGCCGTCTTCGACCCGAACGGTGACCAGGTGGGGCGGGTCCGGGACGCGGTCGCCCGGATGCGGCCGCCCCAGCGCCCGCCGGAGGTGGTGGGTCTGGTCGCCGAGATGCCGATGCGCCGGCGCATCTTCCTGTCCATCAACCGGATCACCTCCATCGACCCGGACGCGGTGGTGCTCGGCAGCGGCACCCTCAACCTGCGCCGCTTCGAGAAGCGGCCCAACGAGCTGCTGGTGCTCCAGGAACTGCTGGATCGGCGGGTTCAGCTGGACACCGGGCAGCCCGGCTCGGTGGTCGACGTGGCGATGGAGTGCAGCCGCGGCGGCGAGTGGGCGCTGACCCGGGTCGCCGTCCGCGAGCAGACCGGCCGGCTCACCCGCCGCGGCCACCTCCACCAGGTCGACTGGGACCGGGTACGCGGCCTGGGCGGGCTGGGCGACGCCCGGGGTACGGCCAACCTGCTCGCCGTGCTGGAGGACATGCGCCCGGCCGACCTGGCCAACGCGCTGCAGGACCTGCCGGACAGCCGGCGCAACGAGGTCGCGGCGGCGCTGGACGACGAGCGCCTCGCCGACGTGCTCAGCGAGCTGCCCGAGCGCGACCAGGTGGAGATCCTGGCCGCGTTGGACCGGGAGCGGGCCGCCGACGTGCTGGAGGAGATGGATCCGGACGACGCGGCCGACCTGCTCAACGAGCTGCCCCCGCCGGAGCAGGACGTGCTGCTCGACCTGATGGAGCCGGACGAGGCCGACCCGGTGCGCCAGCTCCTGCGCTACGCCTCCGGCACCGCCGGCAGTGTGATGACCTCCGAACCGGTGATCCTGCCGCCGGACGCCACGGTGGCCGAGGCCCTCGCCCGGATCCGCGAGCCGCAGCTCTCCCCGGCGGTGGCCGCGCAGGTCTTCGTGGCGCGGGCCCCACTCACCACGCCCACCGGCCGCTACCTGGGGATGGTCCACTTCCAACGGCTGCTGCGCGAACCGCCGGCGGATCTGCTCGGCGGGATCGTGGTCAACGACATCGACCCGCTCCGGCCGACCACCCCGCTGCCCGAGATCACCCGCCGGATGGCCACCTACGACCTGGTGGCCATGCCGGTGGTGGACCGGAACAACCGGCTGGTCGGGGCGGTGACCGTGGACGACGTGCTGGACCACTCGCTGCCCCCCGACTGGCGCGACCGGGACGCCATGGTGAGCGGGCCGGTCAGCGGCGAGGAGGCCGGCGTCGATGGTTGACCAGCGACGGACCGAGCGGCTCGACCAGCCCCGCGCGCCGCGCGGCCTGCGCCTGCCCCGGATCGACCAGGAGACCTTCGGCCGGGTGTCCGAGGGCATCGCCCGGTCCATGGGTACGGCGAACTTCCTCGTCTACATGACCCTGGTCCTCGCCGCCTGGTTCCTCTGGAACACGCTCGCCCCGGCGAACCTGCGGTTCGACCCGTACACCTTCACCTTCCTGACCCTGGTGCTCTCCCTCCAGGCGTCGTACGCGGCCCCGCTGATCCTGCTCGCGCAGAACCGGCAGGCCGACCGGGACCGGGTGGCGCTGGAGGAGGACCGGCGGCGGGCCACCATGCAGAAGGCCGACACCGAATACCTGGCCCGCGAGATCGCCGCCCTGCGCATCGCGATGGGTGAGGTGGCCACCCGCGACTTCCTCCGCTCGGAGCTGGCCCGGCTGGCCGAGGAGCTGGACGAGGCGGCGGAACGCCGGCGGAAGCTGGAGCGGAAGCAGCAGGAACGGGAGACCCGGCAGCAGGCCGGTGGCGAGCCGCTGGACGAGCCCCGCGACGACCTGGACGGCGACTTCGCCCACGACGGGCGCTTCGAGGGCTGACCCGGAAGGTCTTGAACGCCGCGCGCCTCAAGGGGCCGGGCGCGCGGCGTTCGCCGCGAATCGTCCCACTTCGCGACAGGCCTCGTCCACCCCTCGGTTCCGTCATCGATTCGCTCACACCGCCCCCGCCAGCGGCGGGCGCCGATGACCAGCGACGTAACATTGCGGGCATGTCAGCACCCGTCAGCACCATCTCCGACGCGATCCAGGCCGCCCTGGCCACCGTCAACGACCCGGAGATCCGCCGGCCGATCACCGAGCTCGGCATGGTCCGTTCCGCCGAGGTCGGCGACGACGGCGTGGTCCGCGTCGAGCTGCTGCTCACCGTGGCGGGCTGCCCGCTGAAGGACAAGCTGCGCACGGACATCACCGCCGCCGTGGCCGCGGTGCCCGGGGTGACCGGCGTCGAGATCGAGTTCGGCGTGATGAGCCCGGAGCAGCGGCAGGAGCTGCAGGCGAAGCTGCGCGGCGGCGCGGCCACGGCCGAGCCGGTCATCCCGTTCGCCCAGCCCGGCTCCCGCACCCGGGTGTACGCGGTCGCCAGCGGCAAGGGCGGCGTCGGCAAGTCCAGCGTCACCGTCAACCTGGCCGCCGCGCTGGCCGCCCGCGGCCTCTCCGTCGGCGTGGTCGACGCGGACATCTACGGCCACTCGGTGCCCCGGATGCTCGGCGCGGAGGGCGCCCCCACCCGGGTCGAGGACATGATCATGCCGCCGCAGTCGCACGGCGTGAAGGTCATCTCGATCGGCATGTTCACCCCGGGCAACGCCGCGGTCGTGTGGCGCGGCCCGATGCTGCACCGGGCGTTGCAGCAGTTCCTCGCCGACGTCTACTGGGGTGACCTGGACGTCCTCCTGCTGGACCTGCCCCCGGGCACCGGCGACATCGCGATCTCGGTGGCCCAGTTGCTGCCGAACGCGGAGATCCTGGTCGTCACCACCCCGCAGACCGCCGCCGCCGAGGTGGCCGAGCGGGCGGGCGCGATCTCGCTGCAGACCCACCAGCGGGTGGTCGGCGTCATCGAGAACATGTCCTGGCTGGAGCTGCCGGACGGCTCCCGGATGGAGGTGTTCGGTGCGGGCGGCGGCGAGGCGGTCGCCGAGTCGCTGACCCGGACCATCGGCGCGCAGGTGCCGGTCCTGGGGCAGATCCCGCTGGACACCCGGGTCCGCGAGGGCGGCGACGCCGGCACCCCGATCGTGCTGGCCCAGCCGGACGCGCCCGCCGCGAAGGCCCTGGTCCAGGTCGCCGACCGGCTCGCCGTCCGCCGCGAGTCCCTCCTCGGCAAGCCCCTCGGTCTCAAGCCCGCCGGCCGCTGACCGAGGCGCGCCCCGCCCAAGATCCACCCTGATTCACGGAAAGAGTGGCCATTCCGCACGGCATGGCCACTCTTTTCCTGTATCTGCGCCGGGGATGGGCGGCGCGAGGACGCGGCGGGTCAGGTGGCGTCGTCGTAGCTGGCGCGGGGGGCCGGGGCGGGGGCGGTGGCCGGGCGGGTGCCGTTGGTCCGCACGTCGGCCGCCTTGGCGACGCCCTTCAGGTCCTCGTGCACGCCGGAGACGTCCTGGCGGATGTTGTCGTACATGCTCTGCAGCGGCTTCCGGATGGCCTGCTCGTCCTCCTCGCTGAGCAGGTGCTTCCGGATGAACGCCTTCGGGTGCAGATCCTCCAGCTGGATGTCGGTGCCCAGCTCGCGGCTCAGGTCACCGGTGGCGTTGCGGGCCATGGCGCGCAGGTTGCGGACCATCCGCAGGCCGTCACTGATGACGGCGGGCAGCCGGTCGCCGAAGATCAGCAGCGCCAGGAGCAGCAGCGCACCGATCTCCCACCAGTTCAGGTTGTCGAGCACTCCGGCCTCCTCGTGCGTGTCACGCCCAGACTACGCACGTCACAGCCCCCTTCGGGAGGGGGTGACGGCAGCTCACTTCGCGTCTGCGGCGAGTGTCACGGAGGCGCTCTGCGTGGCCGACCCGCGCCGGTACTGGACCGTCACCACTGAGCCGGGTGCGTACTTGCGGACCAGGGCCACCAGGTCGGTCGGCTCGGTCATCGGGTGCCCGTTCAGCCGCAGCACCACGTCACCGGCCTTGAGCCCGGCCGCGGCCGCCGGACCGGCCGGCTCCACCGAGTTGAGGCGTACGCCGGTGCCGCTGGCCGCGCCGGTGCCGCCGACCTGGGCGCCGATCACCGTACGCCGGGCCTTGCCGGTGCCGATGATGTCCTGGGTGACGCGCTTGGCCTGGTTGATCGGGATGGCGAAGGCGAGCCCGATGTTGCCGGCCTCCTGCCCGTCGGCGACCAGCGACTTGATCGTCGAGTTCACCCCGACGACCCGTCCGGCGCCGTCGACCAGCGGGCCGCCGGAGTTGCCGTGGTTGACCGCCGCGTCGGTCTGAATGGCCGCGTAGTAGCGCGTCGGGCCGCCCGGCTCGCCGGCCTGCATGGTCCGGTCCAGGGCGCTGACGATGCCGGCGGTGACCGTGTTGGCCAGGGAGAGCGGCGAGCCGATGGCGAGCACCGGGTCGCCCACGGCGAGCGCGTCCGAGTCGCCGAACTCCACCGGCTTCAACCCGGTACGCGCCACCTTGATCACCGCGATGTCCGACTCCGGGTCCTGGCCCACCACGGTGCCCGGGGCGGTGGTGCCGTCGTTGAAGGTCACCGTGGCCTTGCCGGGGCCGCCCGAGACCACGTGGTCGTTGGTGACGATGTGCCCGTCGGCGCTGACCACGAAGCCGGAGCCCTCGCTGGTGCCACCGAGGCTGTAGACCCGGACGGTCACCACGCTGGGCAGCACCTTCTCGGCGACGCCGGCCAGTGAGTCGGGCTTGCGCTGGGCGAGCGCGGGCGCCTGTCCGGATGACGCGCCGAGGGTGGGGGCCTGGCTGCCGCCGCGCAGGAAGGCGTACGTCAGGGCGCTGCCGAGCGAGCCGGCCAGCAGCGCGGTAATCAGCGAGATCAGCACCACCTGCCGGATTCCCGGCCGGCGTGGAGCGTCCGGGTCGACGACCGGCTCGGGTTCGCCGGCGCCCCCGGCCGGGGGCGCCGGGACGACCACCGCGGCCGGGGCGTAGGGATCCCGCCAGGGATCGGCCAGCGCATCGGACCACCAGGGCGAGCTGCCACCACCGGCGCCGGGCGGCGGATCGCCGGGCGCCGGCCGTCCCGCCGGTGCCGGACCCCCGCCGGGCTGGCGCCAGTCCCAGCCGTCGGTCACGTCGGTGCCTCCCACTTTGTCCCACGTGTCCCGTGCCGGACCCCGGCGGAGCCGGGCGACCGTGACACACGGGACACCGTCCAGGATTGCACGGATGGGACGGGTGGAGTCAGGGGTTGGCCGCCGTGATCGTTTCGGGGCGACTCGCGGCTGCGCGCCTTCGGGGCCGCCTCTACGCTCATACCGCCAACCGACCCCTCGCACCACTCCCGCCGCCCGGAGGTGTCCCATCGCCACGGTCGCCAACTCCGGCAACTCGACGGCCCAGGCACTCGAGTTCGCCGAGTCGTACGTCACCGAGGACCTCGTCCTGCGGACGTCCCGCAGCCTCGCCCGTGAGGTGGGCGTGGACGCCGTCACCCCGGGGGCCGGCGCGGCGCTGCGGCTGCTCGCCGCCGCCGGCAACGCCCGGGCGGTGGTGGAGATCGGCACCGGCACCGGGGTCAGCGGCCTGTGGCTGCTCCGCGGCATGCGCCCCGACGGCGTGCTCACCACCATCGACGTGGAGGTGGAGCACCAGCGGATCGCCCGGCGGATCTTCCTGGAGGCGGGCTTCCCGTCGGGGCGTACCCGGATCATCACCGGGCGGGCCCTCGACGTGCTGCCGCGGCTCGCGGACGGCGCCTACGACCTGGTCTTCGTCGACGCCGAGGCGACCGGCTTCAGCGCCTGCGTGGACGCCGCGCTGCGGCTGCTGCGCCCCGGCGGGGTGCTCGCGCTCAACGGCGCGCTGGCCGGCGGCCGGATCGGCGACCCGGCCGCCCGCGACGTGGAGACCGTGACCGTCCGGGAGACCGTCAAGGCGCTCCGGGAGTCGGAGCACTGGATCCCCGCGCTGCTGCCGGTCGGGCACGGCCTGCTCGCCGCCGTGAAGGGCTGACCGGCGGTCCGTCAGCCCAGCGTGGCCAGCCAGCGGAGCAGCCCGCGTACGCCCCAGCCGGTGGCGCCCTTGGTCAGCTCCGCGTGCACGTCCTCGGACCAGGAGGGGGCGGACATGTCCACGTGCACCCAGCGGTCCCGCAGCTCGCCGGTGAACTCGCGCAGGAAGAGCGCGGCCACCACCGAACCGGCGCCCCGGTCCGGGGAGCTGTGCAGGTCGGCGATGTCGCTGCCCAGGTATTCGACGTAGTCGGCCGGCAGCGGCATCCGCCAGGCCCGCTCGCCGGCCGCCTCGATCGCCGTCAGCAGGTCGGTGGCGAGCTGGTCGCTCTCGCTGTAGAGGGCGCCGTGCCGCTTGCCGAGCGCGACCGCGTTGGCGCCGGTCAGGGTGGCCAGGTCGACCAGCAGGTCGGGCTTCAGCTCGCGCACCGCATACGCCATCGCGTCGGCGAGCACCAGCCGGCCCTCGGCGTCGGAGTTGGTGGTCTCGCTGGTCAGGCCGCCGTAGTGCCGGACGATGTCGCCCGGGCGGAACGCGGAGCCGCTGACCATGTTCTCGGCGAGCGGGGCGAGGGTGGTGACCCGGACCGGCAGCCGCAGCGCGGCGGCGCCCAGGGTCGCGGCGACCACCGCGGCCGCCCCGGCCATGTCCTTGCGCATCAGCTTCATGGCCGGCACCGGCTTAATCGAGATGCCGCCGGTGTCGAAGGTGATGCCCTTGCCCACCAGCACCACGTGGACCCGCGCGTCCGCCGGCCGCCAGTCCAGCTCCACCAGGCGGGGCCCGCTGGCCGAGCCGCCGCCGACGGCGAGGATGCCGCCGAAGCCCTCGGCCGCCAGTTCCTCCGGGCCGCGTACCCGCAGGTGCAGGTCGGGGTGGCCGGCGGCCGCGCCCTCGACCTGCGCGGCGAACCAGGCCGGGTTCTTCACCGAGGAGGGGGTGTTGGTCAGGTCGCGGGCCAGCCGGGTCATCTCCGCGGTGGTCCGCGCCGCGTCCAGGGTGGGAGCGAGGCCCGCCGGGTCGCTCACCACGACGTCCACCTCGGCCAGCGCGGGCGTGCCGCCGGCCTCGGTGAGCCGGAACCGGTACGACCCGAGGAGCAGCCCCTCGGCCAGGCCGCGCAGCGCCGCCGTGCCGTCGGCCGGCAACGCGACCGTGACGTGCGTCTCATCCTTGGCGGCCCGGGCCAGCGCCGCGCCCGCCGCCCGCCAGCTCTGCTCGTCGCCCTCGCCGACGCCGACGAGGACCAGACGCGACGGCGTGCCGCCGGGGCGCAGGTGCTCCCGCACCTCGCCTGCGGCGCCGGTCAGCCGGGCGGCGGGGACCAGCGCGGTCGCCTCGGCGCGGAGCTCCTCGGCGGGCGGCGAGGCGGTGGGGACCAGCGTGGCCGGCGCGTCCGACCCTTCGCGACGAACGGGCAGGACGAGGGTGTCGAGCCGCTCGGGCTCGCTCACCAGACGGATGGCCAGCACGCTGGACCGCACCTCCGAGAAGTATTCAAAGCAGGACAATTCGCCAGACACAGGGCCGGCGAAGGCCCTGAGCCACCGGCGAGGCCGGTGGCTCAGGGATGAACGAGCCGTTCGCAGGACATGCGTCGCGCGGACCGCTCCTCGATCAGCCGACGGCCGCCTTGAGCGCGTCACCCAGCGCGGTGGCCTCGTCGGGAGTCATCTCGACGACGAGCCGGCCACCACCCTCCAGCGGGACCCGCATGACGATGCCCCGGCCCTCCTTGGTGACCTCCAGCGGACCGTCGCCCGTCCGCGGCTTCATCGCCGCCATGTTGTCTCCCCTCAGACCTACACCAGGGTCGGTGGGTTGCCCCACAGCCACTTCGCCACGACCACCCGCAACCACCACGGGGGCCTCGACCCATGATTTTCCCTGATGAACACCGCTGGGCCCAAACCGGAGCCTCATTGATGTAACAGCATCTAGCTTATCTTGGATAGGCCTGTCACAATGTGCGGTCATGCAGGCACGGTCGGCACTCTTCGACCTGTACGGCGACCATCTACGCGCGAGGGGTGGACGCGCACCGGTCGCCGCCCTGGTCAAGCTGTTGGCGCCGCTCGGGATCGCCCCTCCGGCGGTACGCACCGCGGTCTCCCGGATGGTCCGCCAGGGCTGGCTCGAACCCCTCCGGCTCGCCTCCGGACCCGGGTATTCGATCACACCGAAGGCGGCCCGGCGACTCGACGAGGCGGCCGCCCGGATCTACCGCACCGGCCGGCACAGCTGGGACGGCCGGTTCGACCTCCTGGTGCTGGAGGCCCCGGCCTCCCGCCGGGACCGGCAGCGGCTCGCCGCCAACCTGACCTTCCTCGGCTACGGCACGCTCGACGACTGCAACTGGGTGGCGACGCGCCCGGGTGAGGACGTGGACCTGCTGCTCGCCGAGGCGGGCGTGCGCTACGAGCGGTTCACCGCCGCGCACGTGGCCGGGACGCCCGGCGCGATGGGCGTGGTCCGCCGCGCCTGGGACCTGGCCGAGATCGGCCGGGCATACGAGCGGTTCGTCGCCGAGCAGAAGCCGCTGCTCTCCGGCGTCACGGTACGCAGCAGCGACGAGGAGGCGTACGCGGCCCGGTTCGCCCTGGTGCACGCGTGGCGTACCTTCCTCTTCCGGGACCCGCAGCTGCCCCCGGCGCTGCTCCCCGAGCGCTGGCCGGGCACCAGCGCGGCCAGTTTCTTCGACCGGCACGCGGCCCGCCTCCGGCCCGCCGCCGACCGGTACGTCGAGCAGTGCCTCGACGCCAGCAACCGCCTCGCCCGACAGAAGGGTCGTTAGAACGTGACCGAGCCGCTGCTCGTCGACCGCACCGACGCCGTCGTCACCCTGACGCTCAACCGCCCGACGGCGATGAACTCGCTCGACGTGCCGCTCAAGGAGGCGCTCCGGGACACCCTGGCCGAGCTGGAGACCGACCGGTCCTGCCGGGCCATCGTGCTGGCCGGCGCGGGCGGCTCGTTCTGTGCCGGACAGGACCTGCGGGAGCACGTGCAGACCCTCCAGGGCGCCGGGGACCCGCTCGCGACCGTAGGGGCGCACTACAACCCGATCGCCGCCCGGCTGGCCAACCTGCCCAAGCCGGTGGTGGCCGCGGTCCGCGGGATGGCCGCCGGGGCCGGCGCCTCGCTCGCGTTCCTCGCCGACTTCCGGATCGGCGGCCCGAAGACCCGGTTCCTGATGGCGTTCGCCGGCGTCGGGCTCGCCGCCGACACCGGCGCCTCCTGGACGCTGCCCCGGCTGGTCGGCCACGCCAAGGCCGTCGAGCTGCTGATGCTCGCCGAGCCGGTGGGCGCCGAGGAGGCCTGCCGGCTGGGCCTGCTCACCCGGCTGGTGGACGACGACGAGGGGGTCCTGCCGGCCGCGCAGGAGCTGGCCGCCCGGCTCGCCGCCGGCCCGACCGTCGCCTACGGGGCGATCAAGCGCCAGCTCTCCATCGCCGACGCCGGCACCCTGGCCGACGCCCTGGCCGCCGAGGCACAGGCCCAGTCCATCTGCGGGGCCACCGCCGACCACCGGGCCGCGACGATGGCCTTCGTCAACAAGCAGAAGCCGGTCTTCGAGGGCCGCTGACGATCTCCGCCCCGGGCGCGCGGAGGTCCAGGCGCACGCTCAGCGGGCGACGTAGCCGCCGTCGACCGGGATGGTGTGGCCGGTGATCCAGGCGGCGTCGTCGGAGGCGAGGAAGAGCACCACGCCGGCCACGTCGTCGGGGGTCGGGATGCCGGGCTTCGGGTTGAACGACTCCATCTGTCGACGCATCTGCGCCGGATCCGGGGCGCTGTCGATGAAGTGCTCCACCAGCGGGGTCATCACCACGGTCGGGGCCACCGCGTTGACCCGGACGCCCCGCGCCGCGTACTCGATCGCCGCGGACCGGGTCAGGCCGACGATCCCGGCCTTGGTGAAGGTGTACGGCGAAATGTTCTCCTGGGCGGCCAGCCCGGTCGTGGACGACGTGTTGACCACCGCGCCCCCGCCGCCCTGCAGCAGCGCCCGGATGCCGTAGCGGAGGACGAAGAAGACGCCGTCCCCGTTGACCCGGCGGACCCTCTCCCAGTTGTCCACGTCCATCTCGTGCAGCGGCTGCTGCCGGCCGTCGATGCCGGCGTTGTTGAAGATGACGTCGATCCGGCCGTACCGCTGCACGGCGTCGGCGACCGCCTGCTCCACCGAGGTCGCCTCGCCGGTGTCCACGGTCACCGCGTACGCGTCGGGGAGGCTGGCGGCGACCTGCTCGGCGCCCTCGGCGTTGATGTCGGCGACCACCACCCGGGCTCCCTCGGCCGCGAACCGACGGGCCGTCGCCTCGCCGAGCCCGGACGCGCCCCCGGTGACGAACACGACCTTGTCCTGGAAGCGCAACCCGACCCCCTCGCGCCGCGGCCGCCCGGCATCGGCCCCCTCCCGGCACGGTAACCGGGCCGGGCGGGGTCAGTCGTCCTCTTCCGGATCCTGGTTGGCCTCCACGCCGAGCACGAACGCCTGCATGGCCAGCTCGTCGCCGGAGGGCGAGACGAAAGCCGGCAGCTCCCGCGGGCCCAGCTCCTGCACGTACGACCAGAACAGCCGGACCGCCTCCGCCGGCGAGGCCGCCTCGATCGGCAGGTCCAGGCTGACCAGCCAGGACCGGCGGGCCGGCGGCGGGCCGAGCCGGTCGGCCAGCGCCCGCCAGTCGGCCGGGTCGAGCCCGGTCAGCGGCCCGCCGAGGGCCAGCCCGGCCACCGGCACCGGCTCGTCGAGCACCCGCCGGGTGTACGTCACCACGAGCGCCCCCGGGCCCGCCTCGGACTGCGGGTCGTCCGGGTCCTCCCGGGTCTCGGCGGTGGCCAGGGCCACCCGGCCGAGGGCGACCAGCCGCAGCGGCTCGTCGACCAGCACCGCGACAGGATCACCGGGCCGGGGCCGGGCGGCCTCGTCCAGCCCGGTCAGCTCCAGCGTGTCGTGGTGGACCAGCCGCTCGGCCTCGTACCGCTCGGCGGGCAGCAGCACCGCCCAGGCGCCGGGCGGGGTGCCGTCGATGGTCGCGCTCGTCCGCAGCTCGGTGTCGGTCATGGTGCCATCCCACCACGCCGCGGCGGCGCCGGTGCCGACCCGGCCGCCGGGCGCCGCGCGGCTCACGCCCCGGCTGCCTCCCGGGTCACGTGGCAGCCGGCGAGATGGTCGTCCACCATGCCGGTTGCCTGCATCAGCGCGTACGCCGTGGTCGGGCCCACGAAGCGGAAGCCCTGCTTCTTGAGCGCCTTGGCCAGCGCGGTGGACTCCGGCGTCAGCGCCGGCACCTCCGCGAACGACCGGGGCCGGGCGGCCCGGGGCGGCGGCGCGTACGCCCAGAGCAGGGCGGAGAGGCCGTCGGGCAGCTCCAGGGCGGCCCGGGCGTTGGCGATGGCCGCCTCGACCTTGGCCCGGTTGCGCACGATGCCGGTGTCGGCCAGCAGCCGGGCGATGTCGGCCTCCCCGTAGCCGGCGACCTTGTCGATCCGGAACTCGTCGAAGGCGAGCCGGAACGCGGGCCGCTTGCGCAGGATGGTCAGCCAGGACAGCCCGGACTGGAACGCCTCCAGGGTCAGCCGCTCGTAGAGCGCGTCGTCGCCGCGCAGCGGCCGGCCCCACTCCTCGTCGTGGTAGACGGCGTAGTCCGGGGTGCTCGCCCCCCAGGCGCAGCGGGACAGCCCGTCGGCGCCGGTCACCAGGTCAGTCACGGCGTACACGGTAGGCCAGGCCACCGACATCCCGGGACGGCCGGGGCTCAGGGCAGCCGGCCCTGCTCCACCAGCCGGGCGAACTTCTTCAGCGCCTGGGTGAGGCTGAACTTGGAGCCGGGCCAGAGCACCGGCCAGGCCACCCGGCCGGCGGCCCCACCGGGCAGGTGGAACCACTCGTGCCAGACCACCTGGGTCCGGTCCCGCTCCATCGGGGTGCAGCGCAGCACACCGGGACCGCGCAGCAGCCGCCCGCAGTGCACCACGCCGACCTCGTAGGGGGCGTCCACCCGGACCACCCGCATCTCGTCCCGGAGCGCGGCCGGGCCGAGCGCCGTGACCGCCTCGACCAGGCTTCCCTCGCCGCCGTCCCCCTCGACCACCTTGACGGTGGTGAACGGGATCCAGTCGGACTGTCGTTCCCAGGCGGTCAGCGCCGCGAAGACCCGTTCGGCCGGGGCGTTGACCACCACCGTCGCGGTGACCTCGGCGGCACCGGGCTGGGCCGCCTCGGCGAAGTCGTCGGCGCCGCCGGGGCCGGTCACGCCGACTCCGACCGGACCACCGCACCTCGCGTCCGCTCGTCGTCGGCCTCCGCCGGGCCGGGGGTCCCGTCCCCGCCCAACCCGCCGCCCGCGCCGTTGGTGGGTGCGTCGGCGCCCGGCGTGGCGGTCACCGCGCCCTCGTCAGCGGCGGACGGGGCGGTCAGCTCGCTCGACGACTGCCCGGTCGGCTCCGGCCGGACACCCGCGTCCAGCGGCGCGGCGACCGGGGCGACCGGGGCCTCCGGCCCGGCGGAGGGCGCGGGGCCCGGTCGGGTGGCCGTGGGCAGGGGCGTCTCGTCCTCCACCGCCGCGGCCGCCGGCGCCGCAGCCAGCCCCAGGTCGATCGTCCCGGTGTCGTGGGTTTCGGGGGTGTCGGCGGCGGGGCTCGTCGCGGCGGACTTCTCCCGGGCCCGGCGCAGCGCGTCGGCCTCCTCGGTGCGGCCCTCGCGCAGCGCGGCGACCTCGGCCTCCAGCACGCCGATGAGCTCCGACTTGTAGCCGATGTCGTACGCGGCCCGGCGCATGGCCTGGTCGACCTGCGCCATCCGGTAGCCACGCAGCGCGGTGTCGAAGCGCACCTCGGCGATGTCCGACTCGTCCAGCGGCCGGCCGCCCGGCAGGGGCACGGCCCGCCCGTCCGGCTCGACCGGGACCAGTCCCGGATCGCGCCCGGAGACCAGCACCGTCACCCCGAACACCACCGCCGCGACGGTCAGCGCCACGACCAAGAGGAGCAGAACCTCACCCATGGGGAGATCGTGGCATGCGGGACGGCGCGGGGCGAGCCCTCCACCCGCTCCGATCATCAATCGAAACCGGGCGTACCGGCCGGGGAGGTGCGCGCGGGACCGGATAGCGTCGGGGGCGGCCGGCGCGGGACCGGGGGGATCAGGAGGGCGGCATGGCGGCGGAGCTGCGGCTCGGTGGGCGGACCTTCTCCCCCGGCGAGCTGGTGGTGATGGCGATCGTCAACCGCACGCCGGACTCGTTCTTCGACCGGGGCGCCACCTTCGCCCAGGACAGCGCGTTGCGCGCGGTGGAGCGGGCGGTCGCCGAGGGCGCGGAGATCATCGACATCGGCGGGGTGAAGGCGGGACCGGGCGACGAGGTGGACGTGGCCGAGGAGATCCGACGGACGGTGGACACCATCGCCGCCGTCCGGCACGCCTTCCCCGACGTGGTCATCTCGATCGACACCTGGCGGGCCGAGGTGGCGGTGGAGGCGGTGGCCGCCGGGGCCGACCTGCTGAACGACACCTGGTCGGGGGCGGATCCGGCGCTGGCCCGGGTCGCCGCCGCGACCGGCGCCGGGCTGGTCTGCTCGCATGCGGGCGGGCTCAGCCCGCGTACCCGGCCGCACCGGGCGGCCTTCGACGACGTGGTGGCCGACGTGGTCGCGACGGTGACCGGGCTCGCCGACCGGGCGGTCGCCCTCGGCGTACGCCCGAACGGGATCCTGATCGACCCGGCGCACGACTTCGGCAAGAACACCCGCCACTCGCTGGAGATCACCCGCCGGCTGGCGGAACTCACCGGGACCGGGTGGCCGCTGCTGGTCGCCCTGTCGAACAAGGATTTCATCGGGGAGACGCTGGACCTGCCGGTGCCGGAGCGGCTGGAGGGGACGCTGGCCGCCACCGCCGTGTCGGCCTGGCTCGGCGCCCGGGTGTTCCGCGCCCACCAGGTACGCGAGACCCGGCGGGTGCTCGACATGGTGGCCTCGATCAGGGGCGACCGGCCGCCCACGCTGACCCGCCGCGGCCTGGCCTGAGTCAGGTCCAGCGCAGGATGTTCTTGCGCCAGGCGTAGAGGATGCCGAGCGCCACCACGGCGACGAAGACCGCCATCTCGACGACGGTCGTCACCCCGAACCCCGGCCGGTCGAAGACCAGCGCCCAGGGGAAGAGGAAGACCGCCTCGACCGCGAAGAGCACGTACAGGTACGCGTAGACGTAGTAGCGGATCTGCATCTGGGCCCAGTCGCCGCCCACCGGGTCGAGGCCGCACTCATACGTGGACCGCTTGCCCCAGGGATCGGCCGGACGGTCAGGACGTAACACCCGATTGGCCGAGAACGCAGTAACGAAGAAGAGGACGGCGGCGAGCAGCAGGAGACCGAGCGTGGCGTAGGAGCCGAGGTATCCGGTCACGGTCGGGAGCCTACCGCCCGGGTCGCAGGAGCGTCCCAAACACGTTACGGATTTGTTTCCTCGCAGAACTAGTGCCGGAAGGCAACTGTTGCCAAATAATGAAACTTCGCTGAGCGTCACGGAGGACAGATGGCCCGCCCCCGCGTACGCCCCGCTCGCCGGGTCGCGTCTCGACGTACCGCCGCGCTGTTCGCACCCGCACTGGCGGCCGGCATCGCGGCGGCGCTCGCGGTCGCACCGGGCTGGGCCACGGCCTCACCGACGGTGACCGGCGTGGTCCCCGCGGCCACCGACCCGGCCGCCGAACCCGGCACCGATCCGACCGACGCCACCCCGACGGTGGATCCGACCGCGACGGAACCGACCACCGCGCCGCCGACCGAGAGCGCGCCGCCGGAGACCACCCCGCCGGCACCGCCGACCACCCAGCCGGCGCCGACGACCACCGCCCCGGGCAACCCGGTGCCGACCAGCACCGCACCAACCACCACCGCGCCTCCCCCGCCGCCCGCGGTCCCGCCGGGCCGGCCGGCCGCCGGTCCGCTCGGGGTACGGGTCACCACCGAGGACGTCTCGCTCACCCGCGCCTACTGGAACGCGGGCAGCACCGTGACCACGCTGCGGGTGACCGTGACGAACACGGGCGGCGTCGCCGAACGGATCCGCCTCGGCTACACCCTGCCGGCCGGCCTCACCGACGCCGGCACTCCGGGCTGCCGCTCCACGGGGGGCGGCGGCTACCGCTGCGGCGAGTGGACCGCGCCGCCGGGCGACCGGTTCAGCAGCACGATCCGGGTCCGAGTGGCCGGTACGGGCTGGCGGTCGATGCCGCTGAGCGGATCGGTGCGGGTGTCCGCCACCGCGCCGGGCATCCCCGGCACGGCCACCGACGACGAGGGCTTCGCCGTCCTCTTCCCGCCCGGCCCGCCGGTGCCCGGCATCTCGCTCCACGCCGACGAGCTGGTCTTCGACATCAGCGGCGCGCCGAGCACGCTGACCGTACGGCTCGGCAACACCGGCACGGTCGACGCCGCCGGGCGGGTCGACGTGGTCCTCCCCGACGGGGTGACCGCCACCGACCCGCCGGCCGGCTGCACCGCGGTGGCGTCGGACCGCACCCGCTGCGACCTCGGCACCCTGCCTGCCGGACGGAGCACCGTCCTGCGCCTGCCGGTGGCCGCGACCCCGGACGCCCAGCGGCGCGCCCCGCTGGCGGGCGCGATCGTCGGCCGGCTGGACCCGCGCAGCGGCCGGCACCGGCAGGTGCAGATGAGCTTCCGGATCACCGCGGCCGCCGCGCTGACCCCGCCGACCGGCACGCCCGCCCCGACCGGCTCCCAGGGCGTCCTGGCCGCGGCCGAGCAGCAGCGGAGCGCCGGGCACGGGGTCAGCTCCACGCAGCAGACGGCGATCGTCCTGATCGCGGTCTCCGGGTTGCTGGTGGTGCTCGCCCTGGCCCTCGCGACGGCCTCGCTGCGCCGCCGGATGACCGGTTCGGACCGGGGCAGGTGAGCTCCGGCCGGCCCGCGCCACGTCGCTGGTGATCTGAGTTACGGGTCGCGGTACTAAACACCGCAAATCCGGGCATACAGCGGCCCGATCAGGTCCCATACGTCGGACCTCCACCAAGGTGGTCCTAAGGGTCCGACGTAGGCTCTGACGTGAGAAATGGAGCGGGCCGCCCAGGTACGGACGGCCGGCGGCAGCAGCGCGTCAAGGAGGGCACGTGGCGGGGCAAGGCAGGGTCACCACACTGTTCGGCCGCCCCTGCGACGGCGCTGAGCGAAACGAGGTGTGGGCGTGACCAAGCAGATCCGTCAACTGGACCGGGTGGTGATCCGGTTTGCTGGTGACTCGGGTGATGGTATGCAGCTCACGGGTGATCGGTTTACGTCGGAGACGGCCCAGTTGGGTAATGATATTTCGACGTTGCCGAATTTCCCGGCGGAGATTCGGGCGCCTGCCGGGACCTTGCCGGGGGTGTCGTCGTTTCAGGTGCATTTCGCTGATTACGACATCCTGACGCCGGGGGACGCGCCGAATGTGCTGGTGGCGATGAACCCGGCGGCGTTGAAGGCGAACCTGGCGGATCTGCCGCGGGGTGCGGACATCATCGTGAACACCGACGAGTTCACGAAGCGGAACCTGTCGAAGGTCGGCTATGCCGTGAGCCCGTTGGATGACGGTTCGTTGGACGGGTATGTGCTGCACCCGGTCGCGTTGACGTCGATGACGATCGGTGCGCTGGCGGAGCTGGCGGTGTCGAAGAAGGACGCGGAGCGGGCGAAGAACATGTTCGCTCTGGGCCTGCTCAGTTGGATGTATTCGCGGCCGTATGAGTCGACGTTGCGGTTTTTGGAGCGTAAGTTCGCCGCCCGTCCGGAGTTGGTCGCGGCGAACGTGGCTGCGTTCCGCGCGGGGTGGAATTTCGGTGAGACGACCGAGGACTTCTCCGTCCGGTATGAGGTGAAGCCGGCGCGGATGCTGCCGGGCACCTACCGCAACATCACGGGCAACGCCGCCCTGTCCCTCGGCCTGGTCGCCGCCGGTGTCCGCTCCGGCCTGCCGGTGTTTTTGGGGGCGTATCCGATCACCCCGGCCTCCGACATCCTGCACGAGTTGTCCAAGCACAAGAAGTTCGGTGTGGTGACGATGCAGGCCGAGGATGAGATCGCCGCGGTCGGCGCCGCCCTCGGCGCCTCCTACGGCGGCTCTCTGGGGGTGACCACCACCAGCGGCCCCGGCGTCGCGTTGAAGAGCGAGACGATCTCCCTGGCCGTGGCCCTCGAGTTGCCCCTCGTCATCGTGGATGTGCAGCGGGCCGGACCGTCGACGGGCATGCCGACCAAGACCGAGCAGGCCGACCTCAACCTGGCGCTCTACGGTCGCCATGGGGAGGCGCCGGTGGCGGTGATCGCCCCGAAGTCCCCCGCGGACTGTTTCCACGCCGCGCTGGAAGCCGCCCGGATCGCGCTCACCTACCGCACCCCGGTGATCCTGCTGTCGGACAACTACGTCGCCAACGGCTCCGAGCCGTGGCTGCTGCCGGACGTGGAGTCGCTGCCGGATCTGCGGGTGCAGTTCGCCACGGCCCCGAACGGGGAGGACGGGACGACGTTCCTGCCGTACCTGCGGGATGCGGAAACCCTCGCCCGGCCGTGGGCCGTCCCCGGCACTCCCGGTCTGGAGCACCGCATCGGTGGTCTGGAGAAGGCCGACAAGACCGGCGACATCTCCTACGACCCCGCCAACCACGACTTCATGGTCCGCACCCGCGCCACCCGCATCGAGACCATCCCGGTGCCGGAGGTGGAGGTCGAGGACCCCGACGGCGACGCGAAGGTGTTGGTGCTCGGCTGGGGTTCCACCTACGGGCCGATCGGCGCGGCCTGCCGCGGCCTGCGCCAACGCGGCCTGAAGATCGCCCAGGCGCACCTGCGGCACCTCGCCCCGATGCCCGCCAACCTCGGCGACGTGCTGGCCTCCTACGAGCGTGTGGTGATCCCGGAGATGAACCTCGGGCAACTCGCCCACGTCATCCGCGCCAGATTCCTGATCGACGCGATCGGCTACAACCAGGTCCGCGGCCTGCCGTTCACCGCCGCCGAACTGGAGACCATGCTGGAAGAGGTCGTCAAAAATGTCTAACCCCACGCCGGTGAAACTGACCGCGAAGGACTTCAAGTCCGACCAGGAAGTCCGCTGGTGCCCCGGCTGCGGTGACTACGCCATCCTCGCCGCCGTCCAAGGGTTCATGCCCGAACTGGGCATCCCCCGAGAGAACATCGTGTTCATCTCCGGCATCGGCTGCTCCTCGCGGTTCCCGTACTACATGAACACCTACGGGATGCACTCCATCCACGGCCGCGCCCCCGCCATCGCCACCGGCCTGTCCGTCACCCGACCCGACCTGTCGGTGTGGGTGGTGACCGGAGACGGCGACGCGCTGTCCATCGGCGGTAACCACCTCATCCACGCGCTGCGCCGCAACGTCAACCTGAAGATCCTGCTGTTCAACAACCGCATCTACGGCCTGACCAAGGGTCAGTACTCCCCGACCTCCGAGGTCGGGAAGATCACCAAGAGCACCCCGGTCGGCTCCGCGGACGCCCCGTTCAACCCGCTGTCCCTCGCCCTCGGCGCCGAAGCCACCTTCGTCGCCCGGACCATCGACTCCGACCGCAAACACCTCCAGTCGGTGCTGCGGGCCGCCGCCGCCCATCAGGGGTCGGCGTTCGTGGAGATCTACCAGAACTGCAACATCTTCAACGACGGCGCCTTCGACCAACTCAAAGAACCCGCCACCCGCGACGACTACCTCATCCGGCTCGAACACGGCCAGCCGATCACCTTCGGCACCGACGGACAGTTCTGCGTCGTCCACCCACCCGGCGGGTTCGGCCTGGAAGTCCGCGAAACGGCGACCGTCCCCGCCGAGGACATCGTCGTGCACGACGCAGGCGTCACCGACCCCGCCTACGCCTTCGCCCTGACTCGCCTCCCCGGACTCGACCTGCGCAACACCCCCATCGGCGTGTTCCGATCCGTGGACCGACCCGCCTACGACACCGTCGTGCAGGAACAGGTCACCACCGCCAAGGCAACCGTCCAGGAGACGCCCGAACAGCAACTCGCCGGCCTGCTCGCCAGCGGCGACACCTGGACGATCATGTGACTTGACGGCGATCACGGAAAGGGCCCGCGACCTCGTGGTCGCGGGCCCTTCCGGTTCAGCCGTGGTACGTCAGCCCGATCAGAAGACCAGGTTGAAGTAGTTCCAGCCGGTGGAGATGACCTTGCCGCTGGCGTTGATCCAGTTGCCCTTACCGTCCGTGGTGTACATCCGCAGGCGGTAGCTGCTGTCGACGCCGAGCATGTCCATCATGTTGTCGCCGTTCCAGTCGCCCGGCGTCACGATGTTCTTGAAGCCGCCCCAGCCGCTGCCGATCTGGGTGCCGGCCGGATTGGTCCAGCCGCCCTTGAGGTCCGTCTGGTACATCCGCAGGTAACCGGTGGAGGTACGGCCGATCAGGACCTCCTTGCCGTCACCCTTCCAGGCGCCCGGGGTCAGGAACAGGTTGAACCCGTTCCAGCCGGTGCCGATCCGGGTGCCGGCCGGGTTGGTCCAGCCGCCCTTGCCATCGCTGGTGTAGCGCCACAGCTCACCGTTGGACTTGCGAACCATCAGGCTCGGCAGGTTGTTGCCCAGCCAGTTGTTGGTCACCATCAGGGCGGTGAAGTTGCCCCAGCCGGTGCCGATCTTCTTCGCACCGCCGACGAAGTTGCCCTTGCCGTCGGTGTTGTAGATGTACAGCTCACCGGTGGTCTTGATCACCATGATCGAGGGCTTCTTGTCGCCGTTCCAGTTGTAGACCCGGAAGACGCGCTTGAAGCTGCCCCAACCGCTGTTGAACTTCCGGGAGTCCCAGAAGCCGCCGTACCCGTCGTTCTCGAACCCGGTGCCGACGTGCAGCCACAGGTTGCCGCTACCGTCCCGGGACATCAGGTCGGTGTGGCCGTCGCCGGTCCAGTCCGAGTTGACCAGCGGCGGACGGGTGAAGTCCGCCTTGATCGCGTTGGAGTAGTAGTTGACCTCTTCGTAGAAGCCCGGGTGCTCACCGCAGTTGTCGTAGCCCCAGTCGGTGATGCCGACCTGCTTGCCGTTGACCAGCAGCGGGCCACCGGAGTCGCCACCGCAGGTGTCGGCGGACGGCGCGGTGGGCGTGCCGTTGCCGGCGCAGAGCATCCGGCCGTTGTCGTACCCGATGCCGGCCGCGTTGGCGTCGGCGGCGCAGTCGGTGTCGGTCTGGATCGGAACCGACGCCTTGCGCAGCTTGGTGTCCCCAGGGTCGGTGTTCGAGTCGGTCACGCCGTACCCGACGATGTCCGCCATGTCCCCGGCCGCGTACGCCGTCGTGTCACCCTGCCCGGCCAGGCTGACCGGGGTGTACGCCGAAGGCAGGTTCGTCTTCAGCGTGAGGACGGAGACGTCGTCCAGGATCGTGCTGGCGGTGCCGGCGTACTGCGCGGCGATGTTCCAGCCCTGGTGGGTCCAGGTGGAACGGACCTCGGCGACGTACCCCACGTTGGGGATGACGTTGCCGGAGGAGTCGAGGAGCTGGTCGTGCCCGGCGATGACCCGGGTCGTGCCCGCCCCGTCCGCGGTGCAGTGCGCCGCCGTCAGGATCTTGTTGGGCGCGACGACGGTGCCGGTGCACCAGCCGATGCCGGCGTTGTTGTCCAGGTAGGTGACCACGCCGACGATCCACGGGTACTGCGAGGCGCTGACGGTGGTGCCCCCGACGATCTTCGGGGTCGCCCCCGTGGTCGTCGACTGGAACAGCGGGCCCTTCAGGCCAGCGGTGGGCGGGGTGAAGTTACCCGCCCGGAAGTGCGGCAGCTTGGTCGACCGGTCGGCCTGGACAGTCGCCGCGTCGTACGTTCCGCCGGCCGGGGCGGCCTGGCCGGCCGTAACCGGCGCGACAGCCGCCGCACCACCGAGAGCGAGACCGGCAGCCAGGATTCCGGCCACCCGCCGCCGTCGGGTTCGTGCGATGTTTGCCTCTTCAGCCACTAGTTTTCCCGTCGTTCGGTTATCGAGGCACTCGAAATTGCCGATGTGACGGGGCGCCGCGGTAGCTTACGACGAGATTCGAGGTCGTGACCTCGCGTGACAGTGGATCCCCCGTGTCGAGCCAATCAGGAGGCGGTCGGCGAAAGACCGGGCACCGCGCCCATTGGCAATTCCAAGCGGCCTGACCGTAGCAAGCCTGGAGAAAGAATTAAAGGCCCGGGTGGCCGAATCTTGGATGTCCGATTCGCGACGCACGGCCCTGCCGAACGGCCATGACGGCTCGGCGACGGACGGTCACGACAGCACGCTGGACGTCGGCCGGTCGTCGCGGACGTGCACCAGCATGTCACCGGTCTCGATCACCGAACCGGCCTTGTCGCTCAAGGTGATCACCTTGCCCCGCCGGACCAGGGCGATGACCAGCGACTCCAGTTCGCGCGGCGACCTGCCGACCTCGTTGCGCTCGGCCGACCGCATGGCCAGCGCCATGCCCTGCCCCGGGGTGAGCAGGTCCTCGACCACGTCGATCAGCGGCGGCGCGGAGGTGGAGAGACCGAGCAGCCGCCCGGCGGTCGCCGAGGAGACGATGACGTGGTGCGCCCCGCTCTGCTTGAGCAGCGGTGCGTTCTCCGCCTCCCGGACGGCCGCGATGATCCGTACCTGACCGGCGGTCAACTGTCGGACGGTCAGGGCCACCAGCACCGAGGCGTCGTCGCTGTCGGTCGCGATGATCACCGCCTTGGCCGTCCGGACGTGCGCCTCCTCCAGCACCGACGAGCGGGTCGCCGAGCCCTCGATCGCGACCAGCCCGGCGGAGGTGGCCTGCCGCAGTCCGGCGCCGCTGCGCTCCACCACCACGATCCGGGACTTGTCCGTGCCGTTCTCCAGCAGCGCGGAGACGGCGCTGCGGCCCTTGGTGCCGTAGCCGCAGATGATCACGTGGTCCTTCACGGTTCTCCTCCACCGCGACAGGCGACGGCCGGTCCGGTACTGCTCGGTCAGGACTTCCAGGGTGGTGCCGACCAGGATGATCAGGAAGAGCACCCGGGCGGGGGTGACGAACAGGACGTTGACCAGGCGCGCCGATGGGGCGGCCGGGGTGATGTCGCCGTACCCGGTGGTGGAGAGCGAGACCACCGCGTAGTAGAAGCAGTCGAGGAGGGTGAGGCCGTCCTCGTTCACGTCGCGGTAGCCGTCCCGGTCGAACCAGACCGCGGCCACCACGGCGAGCACCAGGGCCAGGGCGGCGAGCAGGCGCAGACTCAGCGCGCTCAGCGGCCCCCGCCGTTGCGCGGGAAAATGGATCACTGTCGGTCCTGCTCCGCCACCGTCGCCTGCACGTGCACAAGATAGCGGGTACCGGGCGTGCGGGCCTCCCGGGCGGCCACCGGGCCGCTGCCCGCCACCCGGAGGGGGCATGATGGGGAGGTCCGGGGCGCCGACCACGAGGAGGCCCGCATGTCGTTGCTGCGACGGGTGATCGGCGGGGTGCTGCGCCGGGGGCGGCACGGCGAGGCCGATCCGGCCGGCCCGGTCCAGGATCTTCGCGGCCAGGGACAGGGCCGGCTGGCTCAACGCGATGCCGTCCAGCA
>NZ_JBSGJR010000014.1:9693-37019 GCF_053605645.1 Micromonospora sp. NPDC003776 | reverse complement strand
AGACCGCCGACGCCGCCGGCTACCGGGTCCTGCTCTACACCGCCCGCGACGACGACCACGAGATCGCCACCTACGACGACCTGCTCGGCGCGTACCGCGGCTGGTGGTTCGTGCAGGAGAAGGTGACCCTGGCAATGCCACTGCTCGGCGCCGCCGCCGTGACCGCCGCGCTGCTGGCCGGCCCGCACCTGATACGGGCGGCCGGCCGTCGCCAGGAGGGTCCGGCCGCGCACCCCACCGCCGCCGTCGTCCCGCTGTTGACGGCCGGGTACGCCGCCGCCGCCGGGCTGCTCGTCACGGTATTGATCGGTTACCCGGCGACCTGGAGCGTCGCGCTGGTCACGGTCGCCCTGGTCGGTGCCGCGGCGCTGGTGAGCTGGCGGGTGACGGCACCCGAGGGGCCGTTACCGGGCATGCGCGCGGGTGTGGCGGCGGCGCTCGCGGTCGGGCTGGTCGGGGCGGCACTGGCGGTGCGGCCGGGCGACGCCGACGGCGCCGACACCGGCGGCCACCACGACGGGCACGTTGCACTGGCTATGCCGCGCGGCCCCGCAACGCCGCCCGTTGGCGGCACGGTGCGTCGATTCACGCTGACCGCCCAAACGGCCACGGTCTCCCTGTCGTCTGGTCGCAAGGTCGCCGCCTGGACCTTCAACGGCCAAATCCCGGGGCCACCGATCACCGCCACCGATGGCGACCTCATCGAGGTCACGCTGCGCAACGTGGACATCCGCGCCGGGGTGACTCTGCACTGGCACGGCTACGACGTGCCCGCTGGCGAGGACGGGGTACCGGGCCTGACCCAGGATCCGACGCTGCCCGGACAGGAGTTCGTGTACCGCTTCGTCGCCGACCAGGTCGGCACCTACTGGTACCACACCCATGAGGTCTCTGACCGGGGGGTCCGGATGGGGCTTTACGGGACGCTCGTCGTGGCCCCGCGTGCGACACCGGCTCCCGGCTTGGACCTGACCGTGCCCGTGCACACCTTCGCCGGCACCACCGTCCTCGGCAACCACGACCAGCCCATGGACCAACGCGTGGCGCCCGGCACGCCGGTACGGCTGCGGCTGGTCAACACCGACAACACCCCGCACCGGTTCACCCTGGCCGGCACCCCGTACCGTCTGGTCGCTGCCGACGGCAACGAGCTGACCGGCCCCGGTGACCTGACCCAGGTCGCGCTGCGGCTGCCCGCAGGCGGCCGCTACGACCTGGCGTACCGGGCGCTGGACCATCCGGTGGCGCTGTTGGTCGACAACGACCGCGCCGCCGGCCTGCGGCTGGCGCCGGGACCCGACGGCGCACCGGCGGTGGCCGAAGACACCACTGGCTGGCCCGCACTCGACCTGACCCGGTACGGCACCCCCGCCGCCACCCCGTTCGACGGGCACAGCCGGTTCGACCGGCATTTCACGCTGGTACTCGACCGGGGTGTCGCGCTGTCCGGCGCCCGGCCGCGATACGCGTACACCGTCAACGGCCGCGCGTTCCCGTCCATCCCGACCGAGGTCGTCCGCCAAGGGGACCTCGTCCGGCTGACCGTCGTCAACCGCAGCCGTGACACCCATCCGTGGCACCTGCACGGCCACCGCGTCCTCGTGCTGGCCCGCGACCGTCGTGCGCCAACTGGAAGCCCGCTGTGGCTGGACACGTTCGACGTGCGCCCGGGCGAGGTCTGGGATGTGGCCTTCCGCGCCACCAACCCTGGCCTCTGGATGAACCACTGCCACAACCTCAGCCATGCCGACCAGGGCATGATGCTGCATCTGGCGTACGAAGGAGTCAAACCGTAGTGCCGGTGGGCCTGCGGCGAGGCTGCTCCGGGTCCTGGACGTTTGCCGGCCAGTGTTGGCGACGAAGCCGTAGGGGCTTCACCCTGATCTTGGACACCTGAGGCCCGATCTTGGAAGGTTCGGGTGGATGGGAGTCCTGGAACACGATGGCTATGAAGCATTACCCGCCCGAGTTCAAGGCTGACACGGTGGCGTTGTACCGGTCCCGGCCTGGGGTGACGATCGCGCAGGTCGCGGCGGATCTCGGGGTTAACGCTGAGACGCTGCGGAACTGGATCCGCATCGACGACGTCGTTGGCGAGGGCGACAGGGGTCGGGGACCACCCTCCGGGGGTCGAGGAGGGGTGGGGGCGTCCCCGCCCCTGTCGCCGTGGGACGCCAGCAGCGTGGCATCCGTGGTGTATGCGCCTCGGAACGGTTTGCCGTTACATCACCTGATTGTCCAATTGGATCGGCAACGTTGGGTGGGCGCGTGACCACGCAAGCCGCGGCCGTGGTTTCGCGCCGTGATCGACTCCTCGCATGTGCGGGTCGACTTTGACTCTGCCATCTGGTCTGGGTGGTTGACGCTGTGGCGATTCTCGTGTTGGGCGATGACCGGCCGGGTCTCGTAGGCTCCGACAGTGGAAAGCAGTCGAGGGCGGGTCATGGCGCATATGTTGGATGCGGCGGAGAACGCCTCGCCGGTCGAGGCGGTTGAGGCGGTCACCCGGGAACTCGGTGCGGCGCTGGGGGCCCTTAGCGTCGCGTTCTTGATCGCGGACCTCAGCGGCCGGGCGCTGGTCCGGTTGGCCCACGTGCCGCTCGGCGGTGCCGGTGAGGGACGCCGGAACGGTGATGAGGTCGCCACGGTGATGCCGTTCGACGGCGGCCCCGCCGAGCAGGCGCTACGCACCCAGACGGTGCAGGTTGTCGCACAGCCTGACGGGTGGGCGGTTTTGGCGCCGGTGACCGATCGCGGTGAGGCGATCGGCCTGCTGGAGATGATCCTGCCGGACGAGCCCGCTGTGCGGGCGCTGGAGGAGATCGCCCGCACGGCGCACGTGTTGGCGTTCGTGGTGATCGCCAACCGCCGGTACACCGACCTGTTCGAGTGGGGGCAACGCACGACCCCGTTCACCCTGTCAGGGGAGATTCAGCGTCGCCTGCTTCCCGGCTCGTTCACGTGTGAGGCCAGCGGGTTCACCTTGTCCGGCTGGCTGGAGCCCGCCGCGAGTATCGGCGGGGACACCTTCGACTACAGCTTGGCACGTGACGTGCTGCACTTCAGCGTCACCGACGCGATGGGCCACGGGGTGGCCAGCGCGCTGACGGCCACCCTGGGCGTGGGCAGCCTGCGCAACAGCCGCCGCCGCGGGGCCGGTCTGGTGGAGCAGGCCGACGCCGCGAACGCCGACGTGGCCGGACACGCCGCCGTGCCCGGCAGTTACATCACCGCCGTCCTCGGCCGTCTCGACCTGCGCACCGGGGTGTGCGCGCTGCTCAACGCCGGGCACGTGCCGCCGATGCTGGTGCGCGACGGGGACACGCGGGCGCTGCCGCTACCGGCCAACTTCCCCCTGGGTATGTTCGCCGACGCCGACTACCGCGCCGGCGAGATCACGCTGCGACCGGGCGACCGATTGGTTGTGGTCACCGATGGCGTGCGGGAGCGCAACGCCGCCATCCTGGATCTACCGACCATGTTGCGGTCGATCGCCGGTTTGCACCCGCGCGAGGCTGTCCGGGCGTTGGCCGACGCCGTGCTCGAGGTCAGCGGACCGACTCTGGCCGATGATGCCACCCTGTTCATCGTTGACTGGCACGGCGGCCACGGCGAGGACCGGCGTACCAGCGCCGGCGCCGACCAGGCGCGCGCCAGCACCGCACTGCCCGACTGACTACCGGCCTGTCGCGTCGTCCATGGACGGCAGATCGGCTTCAGCCGCCTGCACACTGTCGTATACCTGGATGGCTCGATCCACCGACGTGACCGTCAGGACGCTACGCACGACGGGCTGCACCGCGGCGAGGCACAACCGACCACCGACGTCACGCAACGCCTTGAACATCACCACCAGCGCGCCCAGCCCGCTGGAGTCCATGAACCCCACGCCGGCCAGATCCACCACCACCTGACGGTCACCGGCGTCAACCAACCGTTGCAGAGCCTCGCGCAACTGCGGGGACGTCGCCATGTCCAGCTCGCCGCGCACCTCGAGCACAGTGCAACCTCGGCCCGGCCGAACCGACAACAGCAGACCCACAACAACCTCCCCACGCCGATGATCCCCGCTCACCCTATGCCCCTGACGGGCGAACCGCCGCCGGCCGGCATACGTCGAACCGACACCCTGACCGTTTCGCCCGAGCAACCTTGGGTAGTGCTGATCACAACCGGAGCGTCCCGCCTTTGGGTGTGACGCAGCAGTCCGGCGGCTCACGCACGGGCCGGGAAGGAGCTACGCAATGCGGGTGAGCATGACCTTGTCGCTCTCGCGTCAGCCGTCCTCGGTGACCCGCGCTCACCACCCTGCTGAGCGTCTCGAATCAGCTTAGGGATCCTGAGTCGGAGTGGGTTTCCGGGATCGTTTCCCACCTGGGTGGAGTCGCATGGGCGTGGAAGTGAAATCCTGCGCCCAACGCTGCTCCGCGTGGCCGGTGGCCGGGGGTGGGTGTGCTGATCGTGTTCACGCCCTGGTGCCGGTGGGCTGCGCGGGGCAGCCTGGGCCGGTCCGTTGGTGCGTGTCCCTCCGGACGCTTACCCGCCCGGCCGTGCTGTTGCTGGGTGGGGGAGGGTGCCCTGCGTCGCCTGGGCGCGGGGCGTGGTGGCTTGTGCCGGGTGGGGCCGGTCTTCGACCGGTCCTCCCGGCTGGTCTTGACGGCGGGGGTGACGACGGCACTGGCTTCGAGGGTGTCCGCGACCGTCCGGATCGTCATGGCGCCGTTGGTGCGATCGGTGACGGTCTTGGTCTGGTGGGTGAGGCCGCGGGCGGCGATGCGCCGCCAGGCGCCGTGGTCGCGGTCGCCTTGCCAGCCGCAGCTGCCCGTGTTGGGGCAGATGGCCCATTTCCAGCCCGGCACGGTCGGCTGGTCGGGGGTTTTGCGGTGCCGTAGCGGGGTCAGGCATTGCGGGCAGTGTTTGGAGGTGTTGCGGGCCGGGACGGTGACCACGGCGATGCCGGCCTCGGCGGCGAGGTGCCGCATGCGGTCGACGATCTGCCCGCGGACCTGCTGCGACAGGCGCGTGTTGAGGGTGGCGCCCATGCCCTTGGCTTCCATCGACCGCAGGTCTTCCACGTAGATCACGGTCGCGCCGGCGGCAATCGCCTGGTCCACCGCCCAGCGGGCGGCAGCCCACGCGAGCGCCTGGTTGAGGTTCGAGCGGCGTTCGGACACGTGCCGGATCTCCTCGCGCAGCACCTCGTGTTTCGCGCTCAGGTGCTCCTCACGGCCTCCGGCAGTCAGCCGCAGATACTGATCGGCCTTCGCGTGCAGCCGCTCGGACAGGCGGCGCAGGCGGTGCTGCTTGGCGAGCACTCCGGCGGCCCGGAACTGGCCGCCAGCCCCCAACGCGGTGATCCGGCCATCGGCTCGCAGTCGCAGGGCCCCCGCGCTCAGCAGCGTGTTCAGGCCCCAGTCCACCCCGAGCGCGACCGTGTGACCAGCGCGCCGGGCTTTCGGCACGGCGTGCGTGTAAGCGACATCGGCGCGTACCTGCCGGCCGGCCATCTGCAGGGTGGGTAGGTGCAGCACCGCGCCGGCCGGGACGGTGGGCGGCAGGGTGATCGGGCAGGCCACCCACGTCCAGTCCCGATACGTGCGCGGATCCGCTCGGGTGGGCAACTGCAGGCGCAGCAGCACCCTGCCCGGATCGCCGTCGCTACGTTCGATCGTGGCCTGCTGCCGGTCACACGCGGCCAGCAACAACATCCGCGGTACCTTCGGGATGCCTTCCAGTTCGAATACATCCACCGGGAGGCGGCCGTTGGCGTTGAGGAACGTGGCGGCCTGCCGGGTACGCGCCTTGATGACGTTGGCCGGCAGATACTTCCCGCCAGGGATCGCCTCCCGAACCTGATCCCACTCCTGCCCGGTGCGTCTGCCCGGGTCGGCCGGCCAGGATGCGAGGACTCCGGCGGTCAGATCGGCACGCCACGTCACCGACCGCAGCGCACGCCCGGCCTGCTCCTGCGCCATCCGCACGATCCGGTCATTAACCCTCACCCCGCCGGGCGCGGTCGCGGTCCAGCCCAGCCGCCGCAACGCCATCCACGCGTTCGACGGCAACCGTCGGCCCCCCGCGTCCTGACCGGAGGCCAACACCTGCACATCGACGGCGTTCCACCGCTGCGCCAACAGCGCAGAGACCATCCCCGCCACCAGATCGGCACACCAGCCGACACGTTCCACAAGCACAGCCTGGGACAGGACCTGCCCGGTCTTCTCATCCACACCCGCGCGCACAAAAGCGCGGACACACGCGGTGCGGGAAGCCTCGCCCTCAGCCAGCGATACCGCCCGGCTCACCCGCCACCAACCTCACCACACCCCGACCCGGGCCAGCCCGCACAACCCCGCCACGCGACAGCACTGACCGCCGGCCAGACCCCCACCGCCCCGCATCAAACCAGAAGACACCGACACCCACGACCGGCCCACGATCACAGACGATCCTTAACCAAGTCCCTCAGCCTCACCGACGCCGCCGAGGACTCTCGCGGCCACCTCGCCGTGCTGATCACCGAGGCATGCGCCAACCCGGTGATGCACGCCGATCCCGACAGCGCCGTCGACATCACCATCAGCATCGACAACGAGATCTGCCTGCTCGAGGTCGGCAACCGCGGCAGCACCCCCAACGGCGCCGGACTCGACGCCGACCTCCCCGCCCCGCTCACCGTCGGCGGCCGTGGACTGCCCTTGATCGCCGCACTCGCCGACACGGCCGCCTTCGTCGCCGGGCCACCGGACCACGTGCTGCTACGCATCACCAAACACCTCACCGACGTACGAACATCACCGATCCGATGACCGGAAACGCCACGCCGGCGCGCAGCCGCCCATACCTGCTCCACCATCTCGCGGGTCCGGGCGGCCAGGCGCCCTGCTTGGATGTGCGGCACCGCGGGCGATCGACCGGTTGCACGACGGGCCGGATCCCGGCCCTCATCTAGCCCCGTTGCCTTTTGGATCGTCCCTATCGCGCCGCCACGCACCGGTCGCCTCCGTCGACCAGATTGACGAGGTACGCGAGCACACCGACGATCAACACCCGCGGGCACCCGGCGGGCAGCGTACGGGTCTCAGTAGGGGCTATCAGCTCCTGTCCGGGCTGTGGCATCGCACCTCAACGCGTGGCGACGCCGGTCGGAGGTGCGGGGGATCCGATGTCGTTCAGGTGGCGCAGTACCTCGGCCCAGGAGCGGCCCAGCGTGGTCTCGCGGTAGCCGATGTCGTGCTCGGCGCAGAACCGTCTGACCAGTGGTCGGGCGCGGCGCAGGTTGGGACACGGCATGCTCGGGAACAGGTGGTGTTCGATCTGGTAGTTCAGGCCGCCCAGCACGATGTCGAGGAACATTCCGCCGCGGACGTTGCGGGAGGTGAAGACCTGCCGCCGTAGGTAGTCGAGGTTGTCGTCGGCGCCGAGGATGGGCATGCCCTTGTGGTTCGGGGCAAAGGAGCAGCCGAGGTAGAGGCCGAGCACGCCCTGGTTGACGAAGATGAACGCGACCGCCTGCACCGGATCCAGGACCAGGAACACGGCGGTGAGGTAGCCGCCCAGGTGCAGGGCGAGGAGTGCGGCTTCGAGAGGTCGGCGGGCGATGCGGCGCGGGCCGAGGAGCGCCTTCACGCTGTTGGCGTGCAGGTGCAGGCCTTCCAGCAGGAGCAACGGGAAAAACAAATATGCCTGGTAGCGCAGGAACAGTGCACCGAGGCCACGTCGACGGCCGGCCTGGTCGGCGGTGAAGGATAGCGGCGCCACGGTGATGTCGGGGTCCTTGCCTTCGGTGTTGGGGTGGGCGTGGTGCCGGTTGTGCTTGTCCACCCACCAGCCGTAGCTGATCCCGGCCAGGAGGTTGCCGTGCACGATGCCGATCAGGTCGTTCCCCCGGCGCGAGCGGGCTACCTGCCGGTGCCCGGCGTCGTGGCCGATGAACCCGGCCTGCGCGAAGACCACCCCCAGGAGCACCGCGAGGCCGAGCTGCCACCACGATTCACCCAATCGGACGAACAGGACGCACAATCCGGCGAAGGAACCGACGACGAGGCCGACACGCACTGCGTAGTAGCCGCGCCTTCGCCCGAGCAGACCCGCCGCGCGGGCCAGCCGGGACAGGTCCGCATAGTCGCTGCCCCGCTGCCCGTCGGTGCCGAGGCTGGTATCGCTCACGATCGCTGCTCCCGCTGGTCCTTCTCCGTCGGCCTGTCCCACCGGCGGCGGCACGACCAGCCGGTCAGCCCGGCCATGACCTGTTGAAACGTCCGCCGCGTGCCCGGGCTCCGGCGGCCCCGCCGCATCAGGCCGCACCCGCCGGGGCTGCCGACGAGGCCCTCGATCCGTTGGCCCACCGATCCCGACTCCCCCCGCGCTTGCTCGCTGGTCGGCCCTGCGGCGGGCTGGCCCCGGCGCCTCTTCACCTTGGATTCTCGGCAATCGACCAACCCGTCGCAGCGGATTGGGCTCAACAGCGCCGCAGCACGAGGTCGCCACGGTGGGGAGGTGTGCGCCTGGCGAACGGTCCGAGCGGAGCGCCCCTCACGGGGACGGCGCGTCGACGAGATCGGCCGGGTCGAGACGCAGGAGGGCGAGCAGCCCGCCGTGCTCTTCGGGGTCCACCCGCTCCGGTAGCTCACGCTCGACCCAGTCGGCGCGGACCTGCTGGCCACTGACGTGGGCTGAGTTCGTCGAGGCGGGTCTGTTGCGGGAGTACGGCCGGACCAGCGGTTTGAGGCCGGGAAGGACCGCGGTGTCGGAACGGACCGGCGTTCGCCGGTCCGTGGTCTCAGCCACCGCCGTGGCGACGGGCGACGCCTTGTCGCCACGGCTTGGCGGAGTCAAACGTCAGACCGGGCGGATGTTGGCGGCCTGAAGGCCCTTCTGGCCCTGCTCGACGTCGAACTCGACCCGCTGGTTCTCTTCCAGGCTGCGGAACCCGCTCGATGAGATGGCCGAGAAGTGGGCGAAGACGTCCGCGCCGCCACCATCCTGCGCGATGAAGCCGAAGCCCTTGTCCGCGTTGAACCACTTGACTGTGCCGAATGCCATGTCTTCTCCCGTGAGTAGCGGTTGGGGCCAGGTGCGGCCCTCGGTTGCCGCCGCTGCTGGTCGGGAAGAACCGGCAGGACAGAAAGCGCCTGGCGGGTTAGATACCCACCAGGCGCTGGCAAAGTATGCGACGAACCGAAGGTTGCAACCCGGTGAGGCTAGCACGGGCGGCGCGGTGTCTTCGCGGTCAGCGCTGACCGCGCCGGCTACCAACCCGCGTGGCGGAAGAGAACGCCGCCGCGCCCCGTGTCCCGGACGTGGTTTCCGCGGCACTCGCCCGACGACTTCCCGATCCTCTCCCGCGCGCTGCGCTGGCGGTCGATCCGCCCGTCGCTGTGCGCGGATCCGGGCGCCGCGTGGCGCTGTGGCCGCGTCCTTGATGTGGCGCCGTCGTCGCTACGGGAGGCGCCACGAAGCGGCGCTCGCCCGGGGCGAGTTCGGTGAGCAGCGAGTCACCGGGCCCAAGCTGGGTGATGGTCGGGTTGATGCCGGCCTGGCGGGTGAGGTCGCGCACGTCGCTGACCTGGTCGTCGGTCATCAGGGTGACGACGGTGCCGCTCGCTCCGGCACGCGCGGTCCGCCCCGAGCGGTGCAGGTATGCCTTGTGCTCGGCGGGCGGGTCGGCGTGGATCACGAGAGTTACGTCGTCGACGTGGATTCCGCGCGCCGCGATGTCGGTCGCGACGAGCGTGCGGGCGTCGCCGGCGGAGAACGCCGCCAGGTTGCGGGTGCGGGCGTTTTGCGCCAGGTTGCCGTGCAGCTCCACGGCGGGCACGCCCGAGGCGACCAGTTGACTGGTCAGCTTCTTGGCGCCCCGCTTGGTGCGGGTGAATACGAGCGTTCGGCCCGGGGCGGCCGTCAGGTCGATCAGGACGGGGAGCCGGTCATCGTGACGCACTCGGAGCACGTGGTGGGTCATCGCGGCGACCGGGGACATCGCCGAGTCGACGCTGTGGGTGACTGGGTTGGAGAGGTACCGCCGCACGAGGACGTCGACGCCCGCGTCGAGCGTCGCGGAGAACAGCAGCCGCTGGGAGCGGGGCGGTGTTTTGTCGAGGAGTCGCCGTACGACCGGCAGGAAGCCCAGGTCTGCCATGTGGTCCGCCTCGTCGAGCACCGTGACCTCGACGGCGTCGAGGATCGCGTGGCCGGTCGACACGTGGTCGGCGAGCCGGCCGGGACAGGCGATGAGGATATCGACGCCGGCACGCAGTGCACCGGCCTGTGGCCGCGCGCTCACCCCACCGAAGATCGTCAGGGTCCGCAGCGACAGCGCGGTGGCCAGCGGTGCGATCGTCGCTTCGATCTGGGTCGCCAGCTCGCGGGTGGGCGCCAGGATGAGCGAGCGCGGGCGGCCGGGTAGCCGCGGGGACGTGGCGGCCGAGAGCCGGGCGAGGACCGGGAGTGCGAAGGCGTATGTCTTGCCCGATCCTGTCCTGCCACGACCCAGTACGTCACGTCCGGCGAGTGAATCCGGCAGCGTCGCGGCCTGGATCGGGAATGGTGTGCTGATGCCCGCCTGTTCGAGCGCGGCGACCAGGCGGGCGGGCACGCCAAGGTCGGCGAAGGAGGTGGGTGTGACAAGGGGTGTTTTGCTGGGGCGGCGTGCCGCCATGGGAGTCTCCGAACGTGGAAGGGGTCGCCCTGCACGGCGCTGGCCGATTGGTCGCGGCGCGTGGTGGTCGACATCAGGGGCAGGCCGTGGTCGGAAACCGGCGGACTGGTTGATCAGTCTACCCGCACCCGGGCCGCACGCGATTGCTTTCTGGGTTAGGGTTCGACGGGCCGAGCGAACTGGATCCGACGCCCCCTGCGAGCGGCAGGATCGGCCCCGCTCATCTTCGCACCCGGCTTGCATGTGCGAGCGGGTGGATCGCGCGTTGGCGCGCAAACTTGGAGCAGCTCTTGACTGATGTAACCGTCCATAACTCGAATTTGTTCCGTGAAGCACCGGGAGCAGATGCGGCTTTCAACCACACCCCTGTCGTCGACGTGAGCTCGGCTGCGATGACCCGCCTGCGCACCCCGTTCCGCGTCGAGGGTGACGCTGACCGGAAGCCGACGACTCGTTAGGCATCACGACGCAACGCAGCCCAGTCGGTAAGGGCTACCACCCGTGTCGGTTCGACGCGCCGCAGGTAGCGACGTCCTGTGCAGGTGGATCAGCACCCCTCCACGACTGGACCACCGGGCGGTGGCGGTGGACCGCCGCTCGGCCTTGCCCGCGTACGTTGTCGCGTCGGCCATCCCGATCAAGCCCCGTCGAGGGGGGTGCCGCGACCCGCGGCCGCCGCACCCATCGTGACCCCGGGGTGGTCGCCGCAGCGCAACAGCGCACGGTGTAGGCGCCGCCCGTCTCGACGCCGGTGACGAGAGCCGGACAGCTCAGGACATGACCTGCTTGGGGTCTGACTGGATGGCTGGGAGGCACGGGCGCCGAGGCGGTCGAACGTAGTCGTCGTCGGCGCGCTGTTGAATCGCCTCGATCGGCCCGTGGATGCGCTCGCCGGACATCCGCTGGGAACGGAATACGCGCGGCGCCGCGAAGGCGGCGCTGCGCGGACCCGTCCTGCGCCGGCCCGATCAGGTCTCCCAACTCTCGTCCGCAATCCGTGGTTTCCCGATCACACCAGCCGCCTTCCCAAGATCATTATCGTTCGTCTTTCTGCAGGTGGTGCTATACCGTCGGCAGGTGAGAATCGAGCGTCATTGGTGGAACGGGGACCGGAGCCCGCGGGGGCGTCGCGACGTCTACATCCGCACCGACGGCCAGCGATGGGAAGTAGAGGCGCAGACCGGCGGCATCGCAGGTCGGTCGAAGCTACACCCCTGTCCGGGTCGGGCGTCTGCGGAGATCCTCGCCAGCGCATGGCTGGGTGGGCGTCCGGAATGGCGGGAAATGATGGCCTGACAGTGGACGTCAGGAGCAGTCCTGGCAGACGTCCCGGCCGTCGGCCTGCGCGGCGAGCTGACTGCGGTGGTGCACCAGGTAGCAGCGTGCGCATCGAAACTCGTCCGGCTGCATTGGCACGACCGCCACGGTCAGTTCCTCGCCCGACAGGTCCGCGCCGGGCAGCTCGAAGTTCTCGGCGGCCTCGGCCTCGTCGAGGTCGACTGTTGCTGACTGCGGCGCCGCACCGCGCGCCTTGAGTTCCTCCAGGCTGTCGTCCTCAGCGTCAACGGCCGGTCGGCGCGGTGCGTCGTAATCGATGGGCTTGCTCATCGTGATGGCCTCTCCGGCTTTGGTTTGTGTCACGACGGTAGCCAGCGGCCCATGTCGTGGCGCTCAAGCGAGCGGTGGAAGGATAGCGCTCGCCCTCGGATGCGAGGGGCGCTATTTGCAGTGATCGCCGTCCCGGCGGAGAATGACTCCCCACTCCCCCGGCCATCGCCGACCCCGGAAGGCACTGCGAGACGATGTCCGGGGCCGGTCGTTGCCGTCTGTCGCCCTCGCGAAGAGGTGCTCCATGACCGCGACGCGAAGTGCGCGCCCGCGTTCTTGCCTCTGAAGGCATCGGCATCCTGCGTACCCCGCCGCAAGCGCCGAGGCCAACGCGTACGCGCAGAGACAGGTGCGTACGTTAGGGCACGAGTGCCTCGACGGGATCACCCCCGCACTTGCTGACGCCCTGGCCGAATACGTCACGCATTACAACGAGCACCGACCGCATCAGGCCCGATATCAGGGCATCCGCTCGGCGCAAACCGCGATGATCATCCCTCTGGTTGACCGAGGCCGTCGAAGTACGGAGACGCTGCTGCTCGCGTGCTGCTTCCCCGTCACCATCGCCGCGGACCCCCGCAGCCGTGTGCCGACGAAAGGCTCCACCAACGGATCAACCGCTTCGGCGGTTACCCCACTGGCGCGGGCTCTGGACCGAGCCCCGGCCGCCGAGGCGCTGACCCTTTCCATACGGTGGAGGCGAGGCGACTTTGCCCTTCCCGCGTCGGGCAGCACGATTTGCGTAAACGGCCGGCTCGTCGGTCTCGGTCTCGGCCGTGGTTGGCGTATCGGCATCCTCGGCGTGGGCGTCTTGAACGGGCTCGGCCTCCGACATCGGTATCTCCCTGGATTCGTGGCGCTTCCTGCGAGCCATTCACAGCCGGCGGACGCGGACTGCTCCGAACGCTCGGCGAACTGCGTGACGCCGGCATCTTAGGCACCGACCGCGCCGCCCTGCTCGACCGGCTTGCCATGTTCCACACCGCCGCCACAGCCCGCGTCACTGCCCTACGCGACCAACTCGCCACGGCCGAGGGCTTCGCCGACACCCTCCGGGCCGCGAACTCGACCACCACGGCTACGAAGGCCCCAGTACCTGAACACCGCCGCCTGGCCAGCGGCGGCCTGCTCGGTCCGGTCGGCGGCGACTGGCACCGCATCCCCCTGAGTGGCCGGGCGGCGGCGTGCGTCGGGCTAGGCCACCGTGGCGCACTGGCGCAGGATGGGTGGAGCGTCCGCGTACTCTGACCGGTCGGGTAGCCCCGCGTGGGCTGGGTGAAGGTCGGTGGGCATGGGCGAGCGGGACGCACTGCAAGGTCTGCTGCGGCAGTCGCACCACGCCCGGCCTGAGGACCTGCCGGGGATGGCACGGCGGGCCGCCCGGCAGCTCGGCGCCGACGAGATGATCCTCTATGTTGTCGACCACGAGCAGCGTCAGCTGCTTCCCCTGCCCGGTCCGGACGCACCGCGCCGGGACTCGCTGAGCATCGAGGGGACCCTGGCCGGCCGGGCATTCAGCATGCTGCACCCCTGCGGCGGGCCGGTGGACGACGGTGCGCGGTTGTGGTTGCCGTTGCTCAACGGTCTGGAGCGTGTGGGCGTCGCGGAGGTGGTCGCCGCAGCTGTCGTGCCTGACTCCGCCGTGGCCGCGTTCGAGGCGGTCGCCTCCCTGCTCGCCGAGCTGGTGATCATGCAGTCCCGCTACAGCGACACGATCGAGCAGCTCCGGCGCCGGGAGCCGATGGGCCTGCCCGCCGAGATGCTGCGCGCCCAACTTCCAGCGCTTACCTACTCTACCGGCAGCTTGATCATCAGTGGGATCCTGGAGCCCTGCTACGAGGTGGGTGGTGACGCCTTCGACTACGCGGTCAACGGCGACATCGCCCACCTCGCATTGTTCGACGCCGTCGGGCACGGCTCCGGTGGCGGGATGCGTGCCGCGATGCTCGCCAGCCTGGCCCTGGCCGCGTACCGCAATGCCCGTCGGGGCGGCTTCGACCTGGTCGAGACCTACCATCACATCGACACCGCGGTGCGTGACCACGACCGGCGCGGGCTGATCACCGGGGTGCTGGCCGAACTCGACCAGCGCACCGGCCGGCTGCGGGTCATCTCCGCCGGACACCCGGGCGGGCTGGTGCTCCGCCACGGCAGGGTCGCCACCGTCCTGCCCACGCCCACCGCCCTGCCGGTGACCCTCGGCGACCAGCGCCCCCCGGTGGTGGTCGAGGAAGCCCTCGAACCCGGCGACGACGTGCTGTTCTACACCGACGGCATCACCGAGGCCCGGTCGGCCGACGGGGAACGGTTCGGCACCGAGCGGCTGGTCGACTTCACTGTCCGGGCCCTGGCCGACGGGCTTCCGCTGCCAGAGACCGCCCGGCGTCTCGTCCACGCGATCCTCGCCTACCAGGATGACCGGCTCCAAGACGACGCCACTGTACTCATGGTCCGCTTCCTTGAGCCCACGACAGGCCGGGCCTGACCGCCCCACAGTCCCAGCGCCGCCGCGGCTGTTGCGCCACCCGCGGTGACGGGATCCCAGCCTGGCGTACTCAGATCGCGGCGGCTGGCGGATCTGCCGCCCGGCCGAACAGCTCCATGATGCCGGTCATGTCGAGGACCCGGCGGACCTGCCCAGCGGCGTTGACCAGCGTGAGATCCACTCCCCGGCCGGCCGCGTGGTGGTGCGCTCCGACCAGGGTGCTGAGCACGGTCGAGTCGATGAAGGTCAACCCCGCCAGGTCGATCTCCACCGTCCCGGCCTGGGCGATGGTCTCGTGCAGCAGGTCGTCGAGCCGGTCGGCGCCCGACATGTCGATCTCACCGGACAGCGCCAGGACACGACGATCGGCGCCGACGTCGACACGGCAGTGCCAGGTCTGCTCCATGGCCACTGTCACCCTCCCTCGTTCACGGTCGATTGGGCGCCCAGCCGCGCGGTCACCGAGGCGGTCGTTCCCTGTCCGGAGTTGTCGATCATCAGTCCTTCGGTGAGCTGCTGTGCCAGCCACAGGCCCCGGTGGCCGACCTCCCCTGCCGATGGCAGGGCGACGGCCATCTCACCCAACCCAGGCCCGTTGTCGCTGACCTGGCAGGTCAGCAGGTCGTGGTGCTGCCACAGCCGCACCTCGCCGCTCCCCCCGCCATGGCGCACCACGTTGGTGACCAACTCGTGCACCGCCAACACGAAGTCCTCCAGCGCGTGGCCGATCAGACCTGCCGAACGGGCTGCCGCGGCAACCGTGTGACGCAGCGCCGTCACCCGCGCAGCGGTGATCTCTTCCGACAACAACGCCACTTCGTCGGCGCCACGAGCGGCATTCCACCCGGCACCCACGTCGTCCGTTCCGCCGCCCATGATCGGACGCTACACGCCGCCGATCCGCCGCGCCCGGGCACGCCGGCCGGCTACGACGGCGACGCCTCGGTACCGCCGGTCACGCGCAGCATCCCGGTCGTCGGCCGGGATGTGAGGAGGTGCGACGAGCGGGGCGGCCAGGACCGAGGCGGGAACGGGGACCTTCGCCTGGCGGGCCGGCCGGCTCATCGCTCGCCGACCACCTCGCACGAGGGCGTGCTGGCCGGTCCGGTCGCCGCGGCCCACGCTACTGCTTCTCGTTCTGCCGAAGGGCTTCCTCGAGTTGGTCTTCCAGAATGATGATCCGGCAGGCGGCCTCCAGGGCGGTGCCCTGGTCGACCATCTCGCGGGCCCGGGCGGCCAGGCGCAACTGGTAGCGGGAGTAGCGGCGGTGCCCACCGGACGAGCGGTGCGGGTTGATCAATTTCGCCTCGTCCAGGCGGCGCAGGAAGTCCTGCGTGGCGCCGAGCATCTCCGCGGCCTGGCCGATCGTGTAGGCCGGGTAGTTCTCATCGCCGAACATGTCATCGGGGTTTTGCCCCATGTCACCTCCACGTCGAGGGCCCCGGCGCTTACGCGCCGGGGCCCAGGGTTACGGGTCAGAACACCATCTGCCGACAGGAGCGTCGGCTTGTCATATCCGCACCAGCCGCAACTGACGGCTTCGGGTGCGAGGATCGCATATGCGTGACCGGAGACCACCTCTCGTTCGATGGAAACTGCGGTGTCCGCCCGGCCCGAAATGACGGCCGTAGGCGGGCGATCCAACGGTGTACGGCCCTCCCTTTCCTCTGCCACTTCTTTCCCTTGCTGGTCGTACGGTCCACCGGTACCGGAGCCCACGCGACTTCATGGCCCCGACACGCACGGCGAACATCAGCTGGAGCCCCAAAAAGAGCCTTGGCCCCACCTGCACCCCGGCGCGTGTCACGCCGGGTCTGACGTGCTCGTACTGCCTCTCGGGAGGAAACGATGAAGAATGTTCCCTCCTCGCCGCCCGTCGTGACCTCACGGCCGGACGGCCCGTCTGCGTCTTGACGGATCTTACCTCTCGACTCGAAGAAGAGTATTGCACACCGCCGAAGATGTCTAGTCGTCCCAACCTAGATTTCCTGGTCGCCGGGCATCAGGATGACTGGTCCGCCGAGCAAGCATTGCGAGAGCCATGGCGACAACGCCCCGACGCCGATGCCGGCTGCCGGCTGCCGGCCGATGAACACCGCCGCATGGTCGAGGACGAACCCGGGCGGTCGCGTTGGTCGCGCTCACCGCCCACGACGCAGCACTCCGCAGGCCCTCGCCGGCAGGCAGGTACGGCCCACGCCTGTCTCGCCACCGCCGTGGTTCTTGTCGGCATCGTCGCGATGGTTGCCTGCGCCCGCGTCCCTGGGGCCGGCCGGCATGCGAGAGTGTGGGCCGGGTGGCGGTCGACGGCTGACCGCACTGCCCGTGAGCAGGGAGGCATACGGCCGATGTTCAACACCGCACGCCTGCAGGTCGTCCTGGAGATCGCCCGCCACGGCACCATCGTCGCCGCCGCGGAGCGGCTTGGGCTGACCCCGTCCGCGGTCTCCCACCAGCTCGCCACCCTCGAACAGGAGGCCGGGGTGGCGCTGGTGGATCGGGGGCCGCGCAGTCTGCGGCTCACGGTCGCGGGCCAGCGCCTGGCGGACTACGCGCAGCAGATCGTCGATCTGATGTCGGCGGCCCGCGACGAGCTGTCCGCCCACGGCGAGGGCCGCCAGGGACTGCTGCGGATCGGGTTCTTCGCCACCGCCGGCACGGAACTGCTGCCGCGCGCGCTGTCGAGCTTCACCCGCGACCATCCGCTGGTCGAGCTGGCGCTGATCCTGGGGCAGCCGCACGAACTGCTGCCGCGCCTGCACCAGGGTGAGCTGGACCTGGTGGTGGTCTTCGACCATCCGCTGAGTCCGGCGCAGGCATCGCCGCACATGAAGGTCGAGCCGCTGATGGTGGACCCGCAGCTGGTGGTGCTCCCCGCCGATCATCCGCTCGCCCGCCAGCGGCGGCTTCGCCTGGCGGACCTTGCCGCCGAGCCGTGGATCACCACCCTCGGCGTGCAGGGCGAGGTGTCGGTGCTGGAGCTGGCGGCGCGGGCGGAGGGCTTCCCGCCGCGGGTCCGCTGCCGCAGTGACCACTACGAGGTGGTGCTGGGCCTGGTGCGGGCCGGTGTCGGAGTGGCGCTGGTGCCGTCGCTCGGCCTGCGCAACCCCGGCGGGGTGGCGGTGCGGCAGCTCGCCCACGCCAAGCTGTACCGGGAGATCGGTGTGGCGCTGCGCCCCGGTAACCCCAATCCGGTGGTCGGCAGGTTCGTCGAACGGCTGACCGACGCGGCGGCGACGCTCAGTCAGGAGTTGTCGGAACGGTGGGGTCCGGCGAGCCGATCGACCGTCGCGCCCCAGCGCCGCAGCTCGGCCACGGCGGCCCGCTCGGCACCGGGCGCGAACGAGCAGATCACGGCGTAGACGACGGTGTGCCGGCCGGTCACGATGCCGGTGTCGGCGCGTACCCCGGTGTCGGTGCCGGTTTTGTTCTCCACCCGGACGCCGTCGCCGGACCAGGGGTCGTGGCCGATTGCGTCGGCGACCATGGTGCGGTCGGTGTTCCCGGCGAGCCAGCCGCGCAGCAGCTGGCACGCCCGCGGGCTCTGCCAGGTCCCTTCTGCCACGTCGGTGAGGAAGGCGCACAGTTCGCGGGCGGTGCCGGTGGCGAAGGTTTCTGGTAGGCCGGGGCCGCGTTCGTCGCGGATCTGGTCGTGCACGGTGGTGTCCCGCAGCCCCGCGCGGCGGCCCAGTTCCTGCACGGCGTTCAGGGTGACCAGGCGAAGCAGCATGTTGGTGGCGGCGTTGTCGCTGACCGCGGCGACCACCGTGGCCAGGTCAGCGACCGTCCATTGCCGGGGTGACAGCTGGCCGAGCAGGCCGCTGCCGCCGACCTCTCGGTCTTCATCCAGCAGCGCGACGTGCTGATCTGCGGTGAGCGTCCCGTCGGCGAGCCGGCGGGCCACCTCGCCGAGGAGCAGCACCTTGCCGACGCTGGCTAGGGGCAGGACCAGGTCGGCGCCGGCCGAGAGGGTGCGGCCGTCGTCCAGCCGCCGCACCATCGCCCCGACCCGCACCCCAGGGGCGCCGTTAGATGCACTCATCGCCGCCCCCGCACAACCGGCTCCCGATCCGTTACCGCCAGCACCCGCCCGGGCCGGGCGTCTGTGACGTCCCCGCCGTCCACGACGACCTCGCCGCCCACCATCACGCACCGCACCCCGCGTGGCGGTGTTAGGGGATCGTCGTAGGTGGCGCCGTCGGCGACCCTCTGCGGGTCGAAAACCACCAGGTCCGCGGCGTACCCGTCAGCGAGCAGCCCGCGGTCTCGCAGGCCGAAGCGGCGGGCGGGCATCCCTGTCATCTTGTGCACCGCCTCCGCCAGATCCAGCAGTCCCACGTCACGAACGTAGTGGCCGAGCACCCGGGCGAAGCTGCCCGCCCACCGTGGGTGGGGTCGGCCCCCCTTTGGTACGCCGTCGGAGCAGATCATGGTCAGCGGGCTGGCCAGCACCCGGCGCACGTCGTCCTCGTGCATGGAGTGGCTGAGGATGGTGACGTCGCTGTGTTCGGCGACCAGCAGGTCGCAGGCGTAGTCGACGGGGTCGACGCCGCGTGCGGTGGCCAGGTCGGCGATGGTGTGCCCCTGGGCGTCGGGGTTGTTCGGGGCGGACGCGACGCGGATCAGGTCCCAGCCGCCGTTGCCGACGGTGTTCTCCCAGCCGGGCAGGCCGGCGACCAGGTCGTGGCGGATCCGGTCGCGGACGGCCGGGTCGGTGGCGGCGGTGAGCATCGCCGGTACCCCGTCGGCGATCAGCCACGGTGGCAGCATCGCGTGCAGGGCGGTGCTGCCGGCCGTGTACGGGTAGACGTCGCAGGTGACATCGAGGCCGTCGGCGCGCGCCCGTTCGAGGCGGGCGAGGGTGCGGACCGTCGCGCCCCAGGAGCACCGCCCGGCCGTCTTGTGGTGGGAGACCTGCAGCGCCGACCCCGCTGCAGTCGCGATCTCGATGGCCTCCTCGAGCGCCGATTCGACCTGCGACATCTCGTCGCGCAGGTGCGTCACGTACGGCTTGCCGTGTGCGGCCGCCACCCGCGCGAGGGCGATCACCTCGTCAGTGCCGGCGTTGACGCCCGGCGAGTAGATCAGTCCGGTCGACAGACCGGCAGCGCCTGCGGCGAGCGCCTCGTCGAGCAGCTCGCACATCCGCTGGATTTCCGCAGGGGTGGCCCGCCGCTGGCCGAAGCCGACCACCGCGGCCCGCAGCGTGCCGTGGCCGACGAGAGCGGCGAGATGGTTGCGCCGGGCCGCACCCTGCGCGTCGGCGAACTCGGCGAACGACGCATACGCCGACGCCGGTGGGCCGAACGTCGCGGCGATCAACTCCCCCACCGGCCCGACCCGGTCGGGCGGGACCGGGAACGGGCTGATGCCGCAGTTCCCGCAGATCTCCGTCGTGACGCCTTGCAGCAGCGGCGCCCAGCGCAGCACCTCCCGCTGCTCGTCATCCCCGGCGAGCAGGTCCGAATGGGTGTGCACGTCAATGAAGCCCGGCGCGACGACCAGCCCGGCCGCGTCGATGACCTCGGCGGCGGCGGTGCGACTGCCCGGCGGCAGCAGCACAAGCCGCCCCTCACGGACACCCACGTCGCCCGGGCGGGCCGGCTGGCCGGTGCCATCGACCACGTTCCCGCCGGTGATCAGCACGTCGAGCCGCGCCATCACAGCACCTTCGACAGGAACGCCCGGGTACGGTCGTGCTGCGGTGCGGCGAGCACCTGCCGGGGTGGCCCCTGCTCGACGATCAGGCCCTCGTCCATGAAGACGAGGTGGTCGCCGACCTCCCGGGCGAAGCCCATCTCGTGGGTCACCACGATCATGGTCATCCCGCTCGACGCGAGGTCCTTCATCACCTCCAGCACCTCACCGACCAGCTCCGGGTCGAGCGCCGAGGTCGGCTCGTCGAACAGCATCAGCTTCGGCGACATCGCCAGCGACCGGGCGATAGCGACCCGCTGCTGCTGGCCGCCGGACAGGTGCGCCGGGTAGTGGTGGGCGCGGTCGGCCAGCCCGACCCGGTCGAGCAGGTCAGCGGCGCGCCGCCGCGCGTCGGCTGCCGGGACGCCCTTCACCGCGACCAGGCCCTCCATCACGTTTTCGAGGGCGGTGCGGTGCGGGAACAGGTGAAAACGCTGGAAGACCATGCCGATCGACTCGCGCTGGCGGCGCAGTCGCGCGTCCGGCAGCGGCCGCAGCCGCCCGCCGCGCTCCTCGTATCCGATCAGCTCGCCGTCGACGTAGACCCGACCCGCCTGCGGCTCCTCAAGGTGGTTGAGGCAACGCAGCAGGGTGGACTTGCCGGAGCCGGAAGGGCCGACCACGCAGACTACCCGTCCCCGCTCGATGGTCAGGTCGATGCCGCGCAGCACCTCCAGCCGCCCGAAGCTCTTGCGCAGGGAGCGGCACTCCACCATCGGCGGGGTCATCGCGCGCTCCCCGTGAAGCGCAGGTTGCGGGCGATCCGCCCACGCAGGGCCCCTGGCGCGGTGCCGCCGAAGCCGCGGCTGAACCGGCGTTCCAGGTAGTACTGGCCGACGCTGGCGACGGTGGTCAGGACCAGATACCACAGGGACGCGACGATCAGCAGGGCGATCACCTCGAAGTTGGTCAGGTAGAGCCGCTGGGTGACGGTGAGCAGGTCGGCGCCGGCGATCACCGACACCAGCGAGGTGGTTTTGAGCATGGAGATGAACTGGTTGCCGGTCGGCGGGACGATGATCCGCATCGCCTGGGGCAGCACCACCCGCCTCATGATCTTCATGCGGGACATGCCCAACGCCGCCGCAGCCTCCTGCTGGCCAGGGTCGACCGCGCGCAGGCCGGCCCGAACGATCTCGCTCATGTAGGCGCCCTCGTTGATGCTCAGCCCCAGCAGCGCCGCAACGAAACCAGTAATCAGGGTGTTCGTCTCCCAGGTCACCAGCTTCGGGCCGCCGAACGGCACACCCAACCCGATCTCCGGGAAGATCAGCGCGATGTTGAACCAGAAGATGAGCTGCACCAGCAGCGGCGTGCCGCGGAAGAACCACACGTAGGCCATGGCCCCGACGCGCAGGATACGACTGTCGGACACCTGCATCAGCGCCACCACCACGCCGAGCACCACGCCGATCGCCATGGACGCGACCGTGAGCTGGACGGTGACCCACAGCCCTTCCAGGATGACCCGGTCGAACTGGTACTTGACGACGATGTCCCAGTGCAGGTTCGGGTTGATCGCGATGGTCCAGACGAGCCAGGCCAGGATCAGGACGGTAACCCCGGCGGCCACCCAGCGCCCCGGTCGTAGCGGGTGGCTGATCCGGTTCGACTCCGGGCCGGCGGGCCCGGCCGCAGCCGGGCCCGTGACGGTCGCATCCACCGGTGTGCTCACTTCTGGTCGTTGACCGTCGCGGTCTGCACACCGCTGCCCTGCACGCCCCACTTCTCGAGGATCTTGGCGTAGTCGCCCGCCTCGATCAGCTCCTGCAGGGCCCGCTGGACGGCGTCACGCAGCTGGCTGTCCTTCTTATCGATAGCGATGCCCCACGGGCCGGCCTCGTACTGGGCCTCCAGCACCTCGTACTTGCCGCTCTCCTGGGCCAGCATCTTGGCCACCGGGTAGTCGACGATCGTGGCCACCGCGCGCCCGGCGTCGATCTGCAGCAGACCGGTCGGGGCGTCCTCGCTCTGCGAGATCGTCATCTTCTTCGCGCACGAAGCGTTCTGCTTCTCGCCGATGGCGAGGTTGGAGCTGCCCTTGGCCAGCACCACGGCCCGCCCGCACAGGTCCGCGAGGTCCTTCACCCCGGCCGGGTTACCCTTCGCCACCATGATCGCACCGCCGGCCTGGAAGTAGTCGACGAAGTCGACGGCCTTACGGCGCTCCTCGGTGTCGCTCATCGAGGACATCGCCAGGTCCCAACGATCGGCCTGCAGGCCCGGGATCAGGCCCGGGAAACTCGCGTTGGTCATCTCCAGCTTCAAGCCGAGCCGCCCGGCGATCGCCGCCGCCAGCTCCGGGTCGACGCCGGTGAGCTCCTGGGTTCCCTCCTTGTACATCTCCATCGGCGGGTAGCCCTCGGCGGTGGCGACCCGCAGGGCGCCCTTCTCCTTGACGGCTGCCGGAACCAGGTCGGCGGCCTTGGCGTCGGCCGCGGCTGAGGCGGAGGCACCGGCCTGCGGGGGCTGACCGCTGGTCGAGCGTCCGCAGCCAGCGACGGCGAGCGAGAGTGCGGCGAGACCGACGACAATGCGAAGCGCACGCTTCCTGACCACCGGAAACCTCCTGCCTGAGACGATGGCGGGGACCCTACTCCGGGATCGGCCAGCGTGAACAGCCCGAATGCTTTGCGGGCTGAGCATCGCAATCCTCGATGCTCACCCGGAGAAGGGCTGGGGTAACACGCTTCGAACGCGCCGGCGGCCAGCCGAGTCACCTGCTTGCATCGGTGACCCTGTAGGTGTGAACTCTCGGCGAGTCGATCGGATCGGGCTTCACGCGAGGTCAGACGGACTGCTGAGGCCCTTCTTGGCTCGGTTCGGCTGGCAAGGTTGCTGTACTTCGCTGCTGTACTGCTGGCCTCACGCGAGGCGCTGGATGCGAACCTTTGGGCGCTCGTTCTTGAGGTGGCCTTGCTTGTGCTGGCGGACCTGCTCGTCCCAGATCTCCTGGTCGTAGTCCGGGTTCGGCGGGATCCACTTGTGGGAGCCGTCGCTGTAGTGGAACTTCTCGTCGCCGGGTCGCAGGATGCTCATCGGGTCCAGCCGAGGAAGCGGTGGTGCAGGTGCCCGGCGGGGACGTGGACGAGGTCCTGGGCAGCATCGACGAGCTGGGCAGCCAGATAGAGGGCCAGCGACACCGGGGCTCGGACGTACTCGGCTCGCAGCTCCCGACGCCGGGTCTGGCAGGGCCACTCCTCCGCACAGCCGCCGCACGTCCAGGCCGGCTTGATGGGGTGGTGAGTGGTTATCGCGGGCCGTTCTGGCTGGGCGTGGCCGCGGTTGATCGGGATGCGGTGGCGGCTTCGGCACGGCAGGGTGGCGCCGCAGCGGCAGATGTGTCGCCAGTGCCGCCAGGACCACACGGGCCGGTGGCGACGGGCGAGGGTGAGCGCTGCCGCCAGGACGTACTCGTCGTAGGAGACCCGTTTCATCGGTTCGCCACTGCCGTCGAGGCCACTATCCGCCGGGTTGGGGGATCGGAAGGGAGCACTGCCGCCTCCTGGTGCCGCAGGTGTTCGAAGGCGTGGATGCCCGATCACGGGGGATGCGCCGGGCATCCACGCCGGCGAGGACGGCCCACAGCGCCAACCGGGGGAATCGACCTCCTTGGCAACCTCCCATAGGTACCGTTGGGTGGTCAAGGGCTGGCGTAGGTGGTCTACTCGTGTTGCCAACCGAGGGGAACACCGTGCCACCGCGTTACCGCTACGAGCAGATCGCCGATGACCTCGCCGAACGCATCGCGTCCGGCGAGTTCACGCCGGGCTCCAAGCTGCCCAGCCGTAGAGAGCTGATCGAGCATTACGGCGTCACCGAGCCCGTGATCGACCGAGCTATGCAGGTGCTAAGGATCAAGGGAATGACCGAGACCCTGCCAGGCGTGGGTGTCTTCGTAGCCGAGTAAGCCCCTTCAGTCAGTTGGCCTGGCCCAAGCCTCGTTCGAATCGCCCTCCGGCAAACACCCCCAGGTGCGTTGACGGCGGCCGCGTACAAACACGCAGGAATCCGAGCGAGCGTGTCCGGCCACGGCGCCGGCGGTGGCGTCAATCGCTGATGTCAAGCCGGCCTTGCCACAACTCGGGCTCGCCGACGGTGCGGCAATGGTTTACCACAACGACCACAAACAAGCCTTCCATCGATCACTTCGCCCGGGAACTCCTCCTGGGCGATCGGGCAAATATCATTCCGGGCTTCACCGCTTGCCACGTTTCCTCCACGTTGATCTATGCTTTCGCCTCGGCGACACCTGGCGTAGGGAGCCACGGCCTTGGTCTCGCGCTCGAAGTCGGCGAGCGAGTCGAAGGAGCGGTAGACGCTGGCGAACCGCAGGTAGGCCACCTCGTCGAGGTCGCGCAGCGGCCCGAGGATGGCCAGCCCGACCTCGTGGCTGGGGATCTCGGCGGCCCCCTTGGCCCGGACGGTCTCCTCGACCTTCTGCGCGAGCAGCGCGATGGAGTCGTCGTCGAACGGCCGGCCCTGGCACGCCTTGCGCACCCCGCCGATGATCTTGTTCCGGCCGAACGGTTCGGTCACCCCGCTGCGCTTGACCACCGCGAGCACCGCCTCCTCGACGGTGGTGAACCGCTTGCCGCACTTCGGGCAGGATCGCCGCCGCCAGATGAGCTGGCCGTCTTCGGCCTCCCGCGAGTCGACCACCCGGGAGTCGGCGTGCCGGCAGTACGTCGCGGCGAAATCAAAATCCGGCGTACAGGTCGACTCGTCCGTCGCCCACCAGGTCAGCCGCCGCTATATAACGGCTGACACGGTGCTTCTTCAGGCGCTGGTGGGTGTTGTCGGTCGTCTCTGGTCGTCGTTTGCCGGCCCCGCGACGGCCCAGACGGCCCAGCGACGACCCAGGCTGAGCCTTCGCTTGTAAGGCGCGCTCGGCGATGGTCGTGGCGTCCGTCGCCGTCCGTGACGCCCGGGACCTGCGCTTGGTCCGTCCGGTGGTATTCGCTGAAGGCCGGCTTCGTTGATGTCAGCTGAAGATGTCAAGCGATTGTGAAGGGCGCTTCGATCTCGCGGGCGAAGACCTCGGCGTCCAGGTCGTTCGACTCGATCCGAATGCGGTAGCCGACCGGGTCCCGGACGATGATCTCCGAGGACAGTTCGAGCAGGGAGAGCCGCTTCGCGGTCGTGACACACCAGATCTGGATCTGGGTCCGGGCCCTGCCCGGGGACTCCTCCCAGACCGCGTCGATCAGCTCCGCGCAGGCAACACCCGACCGGGCCGCAGCAGCAGCGTGGCGAGCACGATCTGATCCCGACCCGCGGTGACGGTGGCCTCGCCGCCACGGACCCGCAGGGATCCCAGGATCTCAGACGGCATCTGTCCCCTGCACGCCACTGCCACTTCCAGCAGCGTATCCCGTGGGTAACTCATCGACGCCGGGATGCGATAGCGAGGTGATAGTGGATCGACAGCGACAAGCGCGAGACTCGTCCCCGCTTCTGCTTCGCTTCTCGGTCTGGCAGATGCCTTCGGTTGGACCTTTTGGACTGTACGCGCCACTTACAGACGACTGGTCCGCCAACTAGATGGAAGGGGATACCTTGCGATTGATTAGTAGCGGCTTGATTCGGATGGCGAGGGCGACGATAGTCGGAGCACTCGCAATCTGTATCGTCGCCAGCGCCGGTCCGGCATACGGGGCCCCAGTCGGTCCGTCCTTTTCGCCCACGGAATGCGATCCTGGCACCTCTACACTGGCCTACAGCAGAATATCTAAGAGTGCAACGGTAACGCATTATGAGGCGAAGGAGGTAGCAAAGGGAACAAGCAACACCAGGGGCGAGACCGTCTCTAAATCCAAGACATTTACGGCTGGGGTAACGTATGACACTAACACTACGATAGACGCCAGTGCGGTAATCGCCGGCCTCTCAGCGGAGTCAGGATATAGCCTTCAGGCCGTAGATGAACATACCAATACTAAAGACATAACGTCAGACTGGACCTTCGATAACATCGACGGCACCGGGAGTAAGGTATACATCTTATTCTCAGGCGTCGAGGTGGTTGCCGCGAACTTCACACATTATAAGTGTGACGCTTCTCGTCAACCGTATGTCGCAGGTACCGGGGAAGCCCACAGCTGGGACCTGGAGGTGGTGGGCACCGTTGGATGTGATCCCGACGACACTGCTATGAGTTTGGTCGCGACCGCGGCCAAAGCTAAGTGCCCGAGTCTGGAGAGCACTCCCATGTTCCTGGGTGCACAAGGAGGTGGACTAGCCGCGTGTGGCTACAGCGAGTGCTTCTACTGGAACAGCAGTGGGTCGGGGGACGGTGGAACCGGTGGAACTCTGCCACCGGTGCCCGGCGACTTTAACGGCGACCGCAGGGTAGACATCATCGCCCGCCACGCCCAGACCAAGGACCTCCACCTCTACACCGGCAACGGCACGGGCGGCTTCCAGTCCGGCACCGGCACGGCCATCAGCAACAACTGGACGAACTACGACACCATCTTCTCCCCCGGCGACTTCAACGGCGACAGCAAGCCCGATATCCTCGCCCGTCACGCCCAGAGCAAGGACCTCCACCTCTATACTGGCAATGGAAGGGGCGGCTTCCAGTACGGCACCGGCACGGCCATCAGCAACAACTGGTCCAACTACGACGTCATCTTCTCGCCAGGTGACTTCAACGGCGACAGCAAACCTGACGTGCTCGCCCGCAACGCCCGGACCAAGGCCCTCCACCTCTATGCCGGCAACGGCACAGGCGGCTTCCAATCCGGCACCGGTGCGGCGATCAGCAATAACTGGACCGACTACGACGTCATCTTCTCGCCAGGTGACTTCAACGGCGACAGCAAACCTGACGTGCTCGCCCGCAACGCCCGGACCAAGGCCCTCCACCTCTAT
>NZ_JBSGJR010000014.1:0-9593 GCF_053605645.1 Micromonospora sp. NPDC003776 | reverse complement strand
GCCGGCAACGGCACAGGCGGCTTCCAATCCGGCACCGGTGCGGCGATCAGCAACAACTGGTCGAACTTTGATGTGATTTCGTCCCCGGGCGATTTCAGCGGGGACGGCAAGCCCGATGTCATTGCGCGCCACTCGGGCACTAAGGATCTGCATCTGTACGAGGGTGATGGAGTTGGCGGGTTCAAGTCGGGTACCGGCACGGCCATCAGCAACAACTGGAGCGGCTACGACATCATCGCTGGCGGTGGTCGAGCCCTTCGCACGGATTTCGACGGGGACACCCGACCTGACGTCCTCGCCCGCAACGCCCAGACCAAGGGCATACATTTGTACGCCGGTAACGGGACGGGCGGCTTCCTGTCCGGCACTGGGGCTGCGATCAGCAACAACTGGTCCGACTACGACATGATCTTTTCCCCCGGCGACTTCAACGGCGACACCCGCCCTGACATCCTCGCCCGCAACGCCAGCACGAAGAATCTCCACCTCTACGCCGGGGATGGCAATGGCGGCTTCCTGTCCGGCACTGGGGCTGCAATCAGCAACAACTGGTCCGACTACGACATGATCTTCTCAGCGGGCGACTTCAACGGCGACACGCGCCCAGATGTCCTGGCTCGGAACAAGCAGACTAAGGACCTGCACCTGTACGCCGGCGACGGGACGGGCGGCTTCCTGTCCGGCACTGGGGCTGCGATCAGCAACAACTGGTCCGACTACGACATGATCTTCTCCCCGGGCGACTTCAACGGCGACACCCGCCCTGACATCCTCGCCCGCAACATCAGCACGAAGAACCTCCACCTCTACGCTGGCGACGGAACGGGCGGCTTCCTCCCAGGGACCGGCGCTGCCATCAGCAACAACTGGTCCGACTACGACATGATCTTCTCCCCGGGCGACTTCAACGGCGACGGCAGCGCCGACGTCCTCGCACGGAACGCCAAGACCACGGACCTGCACCTCTACGCCGGCAACGGCAGCGGCGGCTTCCTGTCAGGCACGGGCGCCGCGTTCAGCAACACCTGGGCCAACCGCGACATCATCGTCGGCAGCTCCGACCCATCGCGTGGCATCGTCTCCGTCTACGGATGGCTGACTGACGGGCGGCTGACATACACCACCATCGAGTCGGGCACCGGCGACCGGACCAGCACCGTGCTGTCCACCGCGACGCTTCCGTTCACGCCCAAGGCGATGGCCACCCTGAACGCCAACACGATCCTCATGAACTCCGCCGACGGCCACCTCTACCGGGTGGACGTCACCGCTAACAGCCCCTCACTGACGTTTGCCGCGCCGGCCGATCTGGGCAGCGGCTGGGGCAGCCTGGACCTTCTCACCTACGACGGCAACGGCCATCTCTACGGCATCATCAAAAGCACCGGCACGCTGCGGCGTTACGACATCGGCGCGACCAAACCGACGGCCGCCAACATCACCAACTACAGCAGCATCGCCACAGGCTTCGGCAGCTTCACCACCCTGACCAGCACCGGCCCGGACTGGCTACTCATGAGCAACTCCGCTGGCTTGCTCCGCTCGTACAAGATCATGGGCGTCGGATCCTGGACCGGGTACACGCTCGACCCCGACGGATGGGGCTTCACCCACTTGATCTCCCCGGGCGGCGGCTACTACTACGGCCGCACCAGCGACCGTGCCCTCTACCACTACCTCGACGCCAACCCCTACGACGGCAATGGCACCGACATCCGGTACTTCCTTGACGACCCGGTCGACACCAGCGGCTGGACCCAGGCCCTGCTGTCCGCCCAGCCCTTCGGCAGCTGACAGCTTCCGCACCCAGTAGCTTTTCAACCAGCCCTGCCGCGACTGCTTGCCGCGGCAGGGCTGGACCATCTCCAGCACCCAACCCTCCTGCTGGCCTTTGGCTACTGCTGTTCTGGTAAGCGATTCGGTCAGGTCAAACGGAGCGTTTCATGCCGTCGTCGCCCACCGATCTCATCACCAGCGGGTCACCGTGCCGGCGCCCCGGCGTCCCCATCCCCTCTGCAGTCGGTTGACTCGGTGCATGGCAGTGGTTGTCGCTCATGGCCGGCAGTTGTCGGCCTGAGCCCCGCCGGACAGAGACGCTTGCGACAGCCAAGGTTGGTGAGTTGAAGCGGAACATAGAGCCGCTGCCTTGCCACCAGCGGCAACGGCACCGGACGCCTGCTCACACGGCGTCGGAGGTTCACGCGACTGGTCACCAGTCGACAACGTTTGACAGTCTTTTGTGCCCCTGTGTGCCCCACAGACCCGTGTCTCTCCGCCCAGCGCCTTGAATCTGCATGGGGCAGCCCCCGACCACCGAGTGGGGCCGGGGGCTGCTGCGGTCCGGGTGGCTCAGAGGGCCTTGCCGTTGACGAACAGCTGGGCCGGGCCGGCGGGTGTCCTTACGCCCGTCTGGATGTTGCCGTACGTGGTCGCACCCTCGGTGATCGTGCCGCCGGTGGCGAGGTCGGGCGTGATCGCCCCGTTGGTGATGGCGCCGTCCGTGACCGGGCCGTCGGTGATCGCACCAGGCGTGATGACGTTGCTGAGGCCCGTGATCTTGTCGGCGTTGGCGCTGCGAAGGCAATCGGCCGGGTCCTCGCCTGGAGCCGCGTCCCACTCGCCCCACAGCACGCTGTCCACGGGCTCGAACTGGTAGTCGCCGAACGACCAATCGCCGAACGACCAGGAACCGAACGACCAGGAACCGAACGACCAATCGCCGAACGACCAATCGCCGAACAAGGTCGGCGAATTCCAGCTGGTGTCGCCGACCTCGTAGGACGGGTCTCCCTGCCAGCCGTTGACGATGAAGCCGTTGTACTGGTTGGCCTTGCGGGCGTCGACGTCGAGGTTGTAGCTGACGCTGCCGGTGAGGACGCCGGTACGGCTGCCGGTCCGGGCGCCGGCACGGTAGGTGTCCCGGGTACCGTCGCGGGTGCCGACGTGCGAGACAGTCCGGGTGCCGGTGCGCTCGCCGCCGCGCACGCCCTCGCGGTGGAACGTCTTGGTGCCGTTGCCGTTGGTGAACGTGCAGGTCAGATCCTGCGACATGACCTGCTTGGCGACCTGGGTGCCGGTCTGCGTTCCCGACTGGACGCCGGTCTGCGAGCCGATCTGCGAGCCGACCTGGGTGACGTCCTGCGACAGCGACTGGGACGTCGGCTGCTTGTAGGTGAACGCGAGGCTCTTGCTGTCGACGGCTTTCTGGAGCGCTGCGTTGTTGTAGCCGAGGGCGTTCTGGACCTCGCCCTTGCCGATGAAGCCGATGCCTGTGGTCGGGTCGATGCTGACCGATGCCGAGGCGCCGGTGGCGCTGAGAACGATCGTCGCCGTAGCCGCGAGGCTGCCGATGAGCATATTGCGGATCCGCATGTACTGTTCCCTTCGTCGTGCTGACGTTTCGTTTGCAGTGCCGGCGTGCCTTGCGGTCTTGCTGGTGCGACTCGTCTCCTGCCAATGCTTGTGCAGTTGAGACGGTGCGATGCGCTGCGGGATCAGATGATGACGCACAGCAACAGTGCAGCTACGACTCAGCGTGGGGCTCTCTCCTCCTCCAATCAAGCCGCTGATCAGCTGTTACACCTGCTGGATCGGATGCATTTGCCTGTCCAAGGCGGAGGTTGCACCGCCGCTTCGCGGCGACTTGGTGACGGTTCGTCGGACGGTTACGCCAGCGGGCCCGTCGACCCGTCCTCCGGGGAGCGAGCCGCCAGCCAGCCCGCCACGTCAAGCGAGCCTTGACGCGTACGGAGGCTGCCGGAACAGACTGAATCGGCTCTCGTGTTACGGACCGCGCCCCCGACGGACACCGCCACAGTGGCGCAGTTGACCCAACCTCGCCCGGCACGGCCCGGCTCCCGGGCTCGGAGCCGGTCACCGGTTCAAGGACCGCCTTGATCTACGCGGCGGCGCTGCTGGATCGGCTCGTGGGCCGATCCCCCGTGGTCCGGGTCAGCCTGCCGTCATCCCACCGGGAACGCATCGTGCCGCTCACCGTCGACCAGGTGCGCGCGCTCGCCGACGTGATCCCCGCGCGCAACCGCGCGATGGTCGTCACTCAGGCCGGGTTGGGCCTGCGCCTCGGCGAGCTGCTCGCGCTGCGCGTCCAGGACGTCGACTTCGCGTCGCGCCTGGTGCGCATCGAGTGGCAGTTTGCGCCGCAGTCCAAGGTGAGGACGGAACCCAAGACGCCCCGCTCGCGCCGCACTGTGCCGCTGCCCCAGGTCGTCGCCGACACCCTCCGCGCACACATGGCGCACTTCCCGTCGGCTGATGACGGGACCATCTTCACGACCCGCTTCGCCGGCCCGTACCGGCACAACTACTACGGAACGCTCATCTTTGGCGCGGCGGTCCGCGAGGCCGGCCGGCCCGAACGCTCTCAAGGTCAAATATCGGGTGTGTCAGAGCCGTCTAGTGGTGAACAGGGTGGTCCCGTAGACCGGGTGCACTTCCTTCCGCTCGGTCTCGGTGAACCCGACCTTGGCTAGCACCCGGCGAGAAGCGGTGTTCCAGTCCCAGACGGTGGCCCACAGACGTTCGTACCCGGACGATCTCGCCCAGTCCAGAACCGCCAACGAGGCCTCGGTTGCGTATCCCTGACGCCAGACTCGGCGTAGCAGCTCGAACGCAGTTCCGGTTCCCCTTCCGATCCTCGTCCGCTGTCGACCAGCCCGCAGTAGCCGATGACGTCACGAGTGGCCTTCCGCTCGACCGCCAGCAACCCGATCAACCACAGCTGGTTGGTGCGGATCGAATCCTCGAGCTCCGCGACCGTAGGGTGTCCATCCGCGTCGATTCGGCGGTGCGGCGGCCCTCGTGGATCACGTTCGGTCCACAGCTCACGCTGGACGACAGCCTCGGCCACCCGCCAAGGTCTGAGCAACAGGCGACCCGTCTCGAGTACAACCTCGCGGCCCGGAGTCGCTTCAGCTGCCATGTACTCGCCGAAGTGGTCCTGCTCACCCCAGAGCTGACTGATCGCGTGTACCGCCTCCTCGCACGACACCCCATGCCGTGCCACCATCGCAAGCGCGATGCCATGGAAGTACTCACGGTGCTCGTCGGGTGCGTCGAACTGGAACTCGGGATAGACGCGACCCACTCGGCCACTATCTCGCCCGGCAATACGATCATTCGAGTCGCGGACGGCCGAGGGCCGCAGCACTAATAGTGGAACTGACAATGGGTGGTCAGCTCTGAGCGACCACATGTCCCGCGGTGATCACCGGCGGGTTCGGCAACAGATCCGCTATATTCGCCTTGACCCAATCCGCAGCCAGGCGGTTCGAGCTCTCCTCGTCGGCTTGATCCTCGAAAACGCTTGTCGAGAACATCACGCCTTCGTTCCGGTCGTCCACCCAGTAATAGGCGACGAAGCCCCGATGCTTGCTGATCAACGGAACGAAACCCTCACGTACCCGCTTTGCCGCCTCATCAGGATTCGTGACTCCCTCGTAGCGACGCACAGTGGCCCACATCTCTGTTCCTCCTGAGCCTCGATTACTTGAAGGCGATTGTCTCAGACGTACAAGACCCCCCGGAACAAAATCGCAGCCCAAGTCAACCGTTGGCCCTCGACCCGCGCGCCGGGAAAGGGGCAGCCGCCGCGTCAAGCGGACCTCGACGGCTCGTTCGGACGCTGGCGGGCCGGGCGGTGGTCTGCTCGGCGTGCCCGGGTCAGTGGCGGGCGGGGGTGGTCTGCCGCAACCACCCACGGACCTGGACGCGCCGGCGGCGACCCCGGCCAGCCTGGAGCCGGAGCGCCCCGCCGGAGGCGCAGTAGCTGCAACCCGGCGACCGCCGCCATCGTCGGCGCGGCCGGCAGGGACCAAGGTCCCTGGGTCTGCTACGCCTCGCTTACAAGGCGACTTCGGCAAGAGCCGCAGCGTCCGCTGGCATTCACCGGGCTCGGGCCGAAGACGACGTCCGTCCTCCTTTCTTAAGCCCACGCCCCCGCTGACGTCGACACCTGATGGCCGGTCACGGCGTTTCGGCTTTCCGGAATCGCCATCTGACCCGGGACCGTTCTTATCCCGCTTAGCGACCAAAGGTCGTCAGCTGGAGTGTTGGGAACAACTCGCGCCCCGGAGTGGAAGACGGTTCTCGTGATGCCGGCGCTGCCGCACGGTTCAAACCGTGGCGGCAGCGCCGGCTTCGCTCAGCTGTCCCGTCGGTTCACCAGATGATCACGGCGACCACGGCACTGACGACGAGTCCCGTGACCACGGGCAGGAACAGTTTGCGGGCGAGGTCGACCACCGACACCCCGCAGAAGGTGGCAACCGCAATGAGGGAGGACCAGATGACCAGGGTGCCGCCTCCGGTCCACGAGGCGCCGTTCTGGGCGATGGCGGCGAGCGTGGCGGTGTCGACTCCGGCGTGGGGGCTGAGGGCCTCTGACAGGGAGCCGGTGAGCGGCAGGCCTGCCCAGCCTGATCCGTCGAGTCCGACGGTCATGCCGGCGAGCAGGACGGCGAAGATGATGACGAACGGGTTGTTCGGGATGTGCTGCTCGACGCTGCGGATCGCGTCGAACAGGAATCCCGGCGCGGTCGTGTTTTCTGCCAGCCCCATGATGCGGCCGGAGAAGTCGGAGATGCCGATGAAGACGAACCCGGCGATGGGGATGACGACGCCCATTGCTTTGAACGCGAAGGAGAGGCCGTCGACGATGTGCTCGGCGCAGCTTTCCAGGGAGCGGACCCGGTCGCTGGTCACGGCCACGGCGAGCAGCAGCAGCGCGGCAAGTCCCCCGACGAGCGGTGCGCCGGCTCCGTCGTCCACTGTCACGAGGTGGGTGAATCGGCCGAGCAGCATGTAGACGAGCAGCGCGCCGAAGGCGACGGGGACCAGGACGGCGAACAGTTTGGCCCGGCGGTCGTGTCCGCGCTGGTCGGGCGCATCGTCGTCGAGTGCGGCGTCGGTGGCTGCCGGTCCCCCGTCGTCCAGCGCCTCCCGCGGTGGCTGCTTCGTGGCCAGGCCGTGGCGCAGTTGTTCGGAAGTGTCGTCCGTACCGGTGCCTGCCGCCACGCCAGCGGGGACGAGTTGGGCCGGCTGCGCCACGCTCGCCGCCATCTCGGGGCCGGGCTCTGCCGTCGCCAGGCTCGGCCGGCGGCGACGCACCGTCATGAAATAGCTCATCGACAGTGCGACGATCCCGACGATCCATGACAGGACCAACGCCCGGTCGGCGATCAGGTCTGCCGATACCTTGGCTCCGCTGGCGGAGAGGGCGGGCGCGACACCGATGACGTAGTCGGAGGCCAGCGCCATGCCCTGGCCGGCGATGGCGATCGCGATCGCGCCGGCCATCGGGGACAGGCCGGCTCGGATGGCGGCGGGAAGCAGGATCGCCGCGATCAACGCGAGAGTCGGGGTGGGCCAGAAGAACAGCGCGAAGACGTACGTGACGACGAACAGGACGACGTAGGCGACCGGCCCGTTGACCATGAGCCGTCGGAACGGCGCGACCATGCGGTGTTCGGCGCCGATGGCTCGCAACGCCGCGAGCATCGCGGTGACGAGCGCGATGATGAGGAAGATGTTGAACAGCTCCGAGGCGGCCGTCAGGCTGGCGCGGAACACCGACGCCACCCCTGCGGGCACGCTGCCGGTGAAGGTCACGGCGGTGAGGAACGTGGCGGCGATGGCCGGGACCACGACGTTCTTCCGGGCGACCATGACGATGATCAGTGAAGCCAGACCGGCCAGATACACCCAGTGCGCTGGTGTCATTTCCATGGTTGTTGTCTCCTAGCTTGCTTGCTCGGAGTGGCTGAGGGGTGTGGCCGCGACCGTGGCCGCGGCGGCGCGAGCGCGTGCGGCTTCGGCCAGTGGCAGCAGATGGTCGTGCGCCATGGTGCGCCCGTATTCGCGTAGCGGGCCGGTGCCAACGCTGTTGAGCGGGATGGAGACGACGCGGTCGCGGAACAGGACCACGTCGACGTCGGGCAGCAGGGCGGACAGACCGAACGCCAACGGGAGCCCGTTCTCGTAGATCTCTGTGGCGTGGCTGCTGCCCACCAGGACGTTGAGTCCGCGCGCTGCCGCGCTGGCGACCACGGCGGAGTCGGGGGCGGCTGCGCTGATGCTGAAGATGACCGTGGAGATGGCGGGGTGTTCGGCGAGCAGCTGGGCGAGGTGTTTCTCGCCGAACCCGGTGTGGGGGAAGGCGTGCAGGACGACGTCGCCGAGCGGGTCGTCGAGGGCGCCCGCGAGCACCCGCAGTCCCGGGGCGGTGGCGCTGTCGACCAGGTCGGCGCACTGCCGGGCGGCCCGTTCGTCTTCCAGGATGCGCATGTCCAGGGACCGCTCCAGGCCGGTGTTGAGCCGGGAGAGCACGTCACCGACGGTGGTGACGCCCGGCAGCGGCCGGCCGACCATGACGACCAGCCCGTGCACGCCGTCGTATGCGGGGTTGACGTAGAAGGGACGGTGGCCGTGCAGGTACGCCATGCCGGGGTGCAGTCCGTGGAAGGCCTCGTGGCACTCCAGCACCGCAACCCCGTACAGCGACAGGTAGTCGGCGAGGGCCACCCCGCCGGAGCTCGCCGCGTCGGCGATCGGGTGGTGTGCCACGATCGCGTCCACGCCGCTGGCGTTGGCGAGTTCGATGTGATGTTCGGTGATGGTCATGGCGACGGCGAGCCGCCGCACGGGCTTGTCTGAGTCCCCCCAGACCAGGCCGGGTCGCTCGGTGACCGCCTTTCCGGGTATGCCGGAGTCCTTGCTGATCACCCACGGGTTACGGCCCCCGTCGCAGCTGGTGATCCGGCCGCCGGTCAACCCGTCGAGGGCCGCGACCACGTCGGCCACGGTCGGACCGGTCTGCGTCATCGCCTCATTCGTCACGCGTTTCGTCCGCCTTTCCGTTGACGCCAGTGCGACACGCACTGGATCTGGTGCGGCGGAAGCAAAAACAGCTGCCACCGCTCGGATTCGGCGGTGTGCGCGAGTACGCGCAGACCGCCAACCGCCATCGGCGACAGCTGTCGGGCTCTTCGGGGTGGAAGCTCCCTCGACCGTTCGTCGGTTCTGTGTCACGACGTCCTCGTCGGCCCGTACCCGCAGGAACAGCGCCTCAGAGGTGTGTGATATATAACGATGCTCGTCGCCGGCTGTCAAGGTCTCGACCAGCCGCTGCGACGCTCACTAAGGTCGCGCCATGGATCACTCGGGCAGCACACCGCGTCGGACCCCTGGCGAGCTCAAGCAGGAGATTCTGCGCGTCTACAACGCCGTGAACCAGGGCATCGCGGGCGTCGGTGTGAGCCGGCAGCGGGTGGACCTGTTGGATGATCGGATTCTCATCCTCGCCCAGCACCAGCGCGTCAAGGCGCTCGCGGCGTTGGACCCCGCGCGTCGGGACATCACCCGCGAGGTGGACGTGGCGCTGCTCGACGAGGGCAAGCGGCGCCTGGCCCAGGAGTTCCGCGACAAGATCGGGCTTCCGGTACGCGTCGTCCTGAAGGACTACGACCCGACCACGGAGATCGCCGCGACGGTGGTGGTCCTCGACGCCCCGCTGGCCCTCGACGAGTCCCGGCGCCACCCGTAGGTGGGCACACCGGATCGGCGTCGTCGCTGATGTG
>NZ_JBSGJR010000013.1:0-37029 GCF_053605645.1 Micromonospora sp. NPDC003776 | reverse complement strand
TCCGTACCGATGTAGTTGTGGTTGAGCATCCGGGCCTCTTCCTGGGCCAGGACGACAACCCGTCGCGCTCGGTCGGTGAACCGCTCGAACATGCCCTCGTGCTCCTCACGTGCCGTGCGCCTTGATGGTCAAGATCTTGGCGGGGCCGGTGCGCGGACGTCCGGGACGGGCGTCCGTGCCTCCTTACTCTATCGCCGCGGACCGACTCCGCTGAGGTCGTGTGTCCTCGCGAATGGCGGTTCACGCGTCGTTTCTGACAACCGTCCGCGCTCAGGAGGTGTTCCGGTACCCCTGCCTGTACGCGCAGAGCGAAATTCGACCGTCGGGGGAAAAGGCCGGTCGTGACCTCCCGGGCGATACCCGGACCCATCGGCGGGCGGCTTCGCTGCCGACCGTCGGTCATCCACAGGGTGTGGATGGAATTTCCACTGCCTGTGGACAACTACCGCCCGCCCCGGTTTCTTCCCGGTCCCGCGGCGCTCTTCCGACGGCGGGGTGGGGACAGCCGACCCCGGCGGGGCGGACCGGACAGACGACGCGTCCGGGCGGAAACGGCGACGCCGGCCCGGAGTCGCACTCCGGTCCGGCGTCGGTGTCGCGCGTACGAGCGGGTCGGGTCAGTGGCCCGCCTTCGCGTGGTACTCGTCGACGATCTCCTGCGGGATCCGGCCCCGGTCGGAGATGTCCTTCCCGGCCTTCTTGGCCCAGGCCCGGATGGCCTTGTTCTGCTCGCGGTCGGCGGTCGCGCCGCCCCGGCCCCGCGCGGCCCGGCCACCCACGACCACCCCGCCACGACCGACCTTGTTCCCGTGCGCGATGTACGGAGCGAATACGTCGCGCAATTTTTCAGCGTTGGAAGCGGAGAGGTCGATCTCGTACTGCACACCGTCGAGCGCGAACTTGACGGTCTCGTCAGCGTCCCCGCCGTCCAGGTCATCGACCAGCTTGTGAATGATCTGCTTGGCCACGTCCCACATTCCTTTCGAGCAGGGTTGTGCTCCTGCAATACAGGAGCACAATAACCCGCCCGATGCTTGCCGCGTCAATAGGTTCCGGTAACGACCCGGAGACGGTGTCGTGCTACTCCGGCCGGACCAACGGGAACAGGATCGTTTCCCGAATTCCGAGGCCGGTCAGCGCCATCAGAAGGCGGTCGATTCCCATTCCCATACCGCCGGCCGGCGGCATTCCGTACTCCATCGCCCGGAGAAAGTCCTCGTCCAGTCGCATGGCCTCGTCGTCACCGCGCGCGGCGAGCTGCGCCTGGGCCACCAGCCGCTCCCGCTGCACCACCGGGTCGACCAGCTCGGAGTACGCGGTGCCCAGCTCGAAGCCGAGGACGTAGAGGTCCCACTTCTCGGCCAACCCCGGCTCGCTGCGGTGTGCCCGGGTCAGCGGGCTGGTCTCCTCCGGGTAGTCGAGGACGAAGGTGGGCGCCTGGAGCGACGGCACGACCAACTCCTCGAAAAGTTCCTCGGCGAGCTTGCCCGGGCCCCACTTCGGGTCGACGGAGAGCCCGACCTTGTCCGCGTACTCGACCAGGCGGGACTTTTCGGTGCGGACGGTGACCTCCTCGCCGAGCGCCTCGGAAAGGACACCGAAGAGCGTGACCGAGCGCCACTCGCCGCCCAGGTCGAACTCGCGGCCGTCGGCGTGGGTGACCACGGTCGAGCCGCCGACCGCGATCGCGGCCTGCTGCACCAGATTTCGGGTCAGCTCGGCCATCGTGTTGTAGTCGCCGTACGCCTGGTAGGCCTCGAGCATCGCGAACTCCGGCGAGTGCGAAGAGTCGATGCCCTCATTACGGAAGTTGCGGTTGATCTCGAAGACCCGGTCGACGCCACCGACCACGGCACGCTTCAGAAACAGTTCCGGCGCGATTCGCAGATACAGATCGGTGTTGAGCGCATTGCTGTGGGTCACGAATGGGCGGGCCGCGGCGCCACCGTGCAGCAACTGCAGCATGGGCGTCTCGACCTCGATGAAGTCCTGGGCGTGCAGGGTGTCCCGCAGGCTGCGCACCGCGGTCGCCCGGGTACGCACCATCTGCCGCGCCTGCGGGCGGACCACCAGGTCCACGTACCGCTGGCGGACCCGGGCCTCCTCGCTCAGCGGCTTGTGCGCCACGGGCAGCGGGCGGAGCGCCTTGGCGGTGACCGCCCACTCCTCGACCAGCACCGACAGCTCACCGCGCCGGCTGGTGATCACCTCGCCGGTGACCCCGACGTGGTCGCCCAGGTCGACCAGGCGCTTCCAGTCGTCCAGCCGCTCCGCGCCGACCCGGTCGAGCGAGAGCATGGCCTGCAGTTCGGTGCCGTCGCCGTCGCGCAGGGTGGCGAAGCAGAGCTTGCCGGTGTTGCGGACGAAGATCACCCGGCCGGTGACCGAGACCCGGTCGCCGGTGGCGGTGTCGGTGGGCAGGTCGGCGTACCGCTCCCGGATCCTGGCCAGGGTGGTGGTCCGGGGAAAACCGATCGGGTACGGCTCGACGCCCTCGGCGAGCATCCGGTCCCGCTTCTCCCGGCGGACCTTCATCTGCTCCGGAAGGTCGTCGGCGGGGTCCACTGGCAGGGCGTTCTGCTCGGTCACGGCAGCTTCCTCAGACTTGGCGACAATATCGGCGGGTCAGCCCATGAGCGTACTCAAGCGCCCTGCTGGCCGTTACGGGATAACCTGCCGCCCATGACGGACCCCACTCACGCGCTGTCCTTCGGCGTGGCCGCCGCCGAGTACGACCGGTTCCGCCCCCGCTATCCCGAGGACGCGCTGCGCTGGGCGCTCGACGGGCTGCCCGCCCCGGCCCGGGTGGTGGACCTGGGCGCGGGGACCGGCATCCTCAGCCGGGGCGTACTGGAACTCGGCCACGAGGTCGTACCGGTGGAGCCGGATCCGGGGATGCGGGCGCAACTGGCCGTCGCCACCCCGGGCACGACGGCGCTGGCCGGCAGCGCCGAGGCGGTGCCGCTGCCGGACGGGTCGGCGGACGCGGTGCTGGTCGGGCAGGCCTACCACTGGTTCGACCGGGAGCGGGCGCATCCCGAGATCGCCCGCGTGCTCCGGCCGGGCGGCACCTTCGCCCCGATCTGGAACACCCGCGACGAGCGGGTCGACTGGGTGGCCGAGCTGACCCGGATCGCCCACCTCGGTGACAACGCGGGCAGCGTGGTGGAGAAGTACGGCGACTTCGGCCCCGCCTTCGAGCCGATGGAGCTGGGCGAATTCGCGCACACCACGACACTCACCCCCGACGAGGTGGTCGCCATGCTGCACACCCGCTCCTACTGGCTCACCGCCACGCCGAGCGAGCAGGAGCGGATCGACCAGGGACTGCGAGACCTCTTCGACAGCCACCCGGAGCTGGCGGGGAGGGACAGCGTCGAACTTCCCTACCGCACGTTCGTCTTCCGCGCCGGACGGCGCTGAGCCACGAGGATCAGGTGTTCCGCTCGTACACCATCCGCAGGCCGATGAGGGTGATCATCGGCTCGTGATGGGTGATCGTCCGGCACTCGCTGAGCACGAGGGACGCCAGCCCGCCGGTGGCGATCACCGCCTTCACCTCGCCCAGTTCCTCGGTCATCCGCTCGACGATCCGGTCCACCTGGCCGGCGAAGCCGAAGTAGAGGCCGGCCTGGAGGCACTCCACGGTGTTCTTGCCGACCACCGAGCGCGGCTTCGTCGCCTCCACCTTGCGAAGCTGGGCGGCACGGGCGGCGAGCGCGTCGAAGGAGATCTCGATGCCCGGGGCGAACGCGCCGCCGAGGAACTCGCCCCGACCGCTGATCACGTCGAAGTTGGTGGTGGTGCCGAAGTCCACCACGATCGAGGGCCCGCCGTAGAGGGTGTACGCGGCCAGCGTGTTCACCACCCGGTCCGCGCCCACCTCCTTCGGGTTGTCGATGGCGAGCTGCACCCCGGTGCGTACCCCGGGCTCGACGATCACGCTGGGCAGGTCCGCGTAGTAGCGGGACAGCATGGTGCGCAGCGAGCGCAGCGCGGCCGGCACCGTCGAGCAGGCGGCCACCCCGGTGATCTCCACGGCGTCACCGGCGAGCAGCCCGCGGAACATCAGACCCAGCTCGTCCGCCGTGGACCGGGCGTCGGTCTTGATCCGCCAGGAGTGCACCAGCTTGTCGCCGTCGAAGGTCGCCAGCACGGTGTTGGTGTTTCCGATGTCGATGCAGAGCAGCACGACCGCAGCCTAGACAACCCGCGACGGGGCGGGCGCGCAGCGCCCGACGAACCGTATCCTTGACCCGTCACGGTATAAACAATTCTCTATCCCGGCACGGCCCGACGGGGAGCGGACATGTCGAGGATGTGGTGGATACGCGGCCGTAACGCCCTGCACCGGCGCCGGCGGCACGTGCTGGTGCTGGCCGCGCTGGCCGGCGGCGCGCTGTGGATGATCGTCCAGGCCTGGCGGTCCGAGCGGCGCGACGGGCAGACCTTCCTCGGCGACCTCTACCTCAACGTCGGCGCCGCGCTGGTCATGACCCTGCTGACCTATCTGGTGCTCAACCCGCTCTTCCGCGAGCTCCAGACGGCCACCATCATCGAGCACCCCCGCCTCGACCGGGACGCGCTGATCCAGCGGGTCGCGCAGTCCCGGGAGATCGTGGCGATCCTGGAGACCTTCACCAGCATGCTGGAGAGCCCCTACACGCCGCGCTTCCTGGCCGCGCTGCGGTCCGCGCTCGCCAACGGCGCGACGGTCAAGGTGCTGCTGCTCGACCCGGACTCACCCGCCGTCCGGTTGCGCGCCGAGGAGCTGCGCCGGGCCGACACCGCCATCGCGATCATGAACAACCTCTACCACTTCGGCCGGCTCCAGCAGCAGCTCGCGTCCGCCGACCGGTCCCGGCTCCAGGTACGCACCTACGTCACCGCCCCCTCGGTGCAGATGTACCGCTGGGACCACAAGGCCTTCATCTCGTTCTTCCCGGTCACCGGCAAGACCTTCGACGCCCAGCAACTGGAGGCGTTCGTCTCCACGCCGCTCGGCGAGTTCGTCGACGACCGGTTCACCGAGCTGTGGGAGACCGCGCCGATCGGCGACCTCGACGCCTGCCTCGCCGTGGACGTGTGCCTGCGACGCGGCGACGTCGAGCTGGAGTCCTGCGAGGCCCGCTACGTCCGCGTCGACGGCACCTGGTACATAGCCGGCACCGACCTGGTCCGCAACGTGGCGCGGCACGGGCTGGCCGGGCTGACCGTGGTGCTGGACCGCGCGGAGGTGGACGGTCAGGCGTACGCCCTCGGCGAGGCGGACGAGCTGGAACCCGAGGTCTATCACCGGGCGCTCCAGCTCTTCCGGGCCAAGTACGGCCTGGACGCCCGGGACGGCACCGAGAACCAGGTCATCTTCAACCTGGTTCCGGCCGCCACGCTCACCACGCGGCTGACCTGACCCTCACTCCTCCCGGAGGTCCAGGGCGATGTCCAGGATCGGCGAGGAGTGGGTCAGCGCGCCCACCGAGAGGAAGTCGACGCCGGTCGCGCCGTACTCGGCCGCCACCGGCAGGGTCAGGCCGCCGGTCGCCTCCAGCTCGGCCCGGTCACCGACCGCGGCCACCACCTCGCGCAGCTGCGCCGGGGTCATGTTGTCCAGCAGCAGGAAGTCGGCCCCGGCCTCGACCGCCTCCACCGCCTCGGCCAGGGTGTCCACCTCGACCTGCACCGGCACGTCCGGGAACGCCTCCCGGACCCGCCGGTAGGCGGCCCCGATCCCGCCCGCGGCGACCTTGTGGTTGTCCTTGATCATGGCCACGTCGTGCAGGCCCATCCGCTTGTTGGTGCCGCCGCCGGCCCGCACCGCGTACTTCTCCAGGGCGCGCAGGCCGGGCGTGGTCTTGCGGGTGTCGAGCACGGTCGCCTTCGTGCCGGCCAGGGCGTCGGCCCAGGCCCGGGTGTGGGTGGCCACCCCGGACATCCGGCAGAGCAGGTTGAGCGCGGTGCGCTCCGCGGTGAGCAGCAGCCGGGTCGGGCCGGTCACGGTGGCCAGCACGTCGCCGCGCGCCACCCGCTGCCCGTCGTGGGCCACCAGCGACACCTCGACCGTACGGTCCGCCCCGGTCACCTCGCCCACCAGCTCGAACACGGCAGCGGCCACCGGCAGCCCGGCCACCACGCCGGTCTCCCGGGCGACCAGGTCAGCGGTGTCGTTCTGCGCCTCCGGGATGGTCGCGACGCTGGTGACGTCGAGGAAGTCGGGACCCAGGTCCTCGGCGAACGCGTCGACGATCACCCGCCGCACCTGTTCCGGGTCCAGGCCACCGTCCCGCAGCGCCCGCTCCGTCGACTCCCTCATCCCTGTTCCTCCATCGTTCGCGACTGCGGGGCGCGCAGCAGCGGCTCGCTCTTCGCCCTCATCGGGCCTCCCAGCGCTCGGTCAGCCGGCGCTCCGCCCCGATGCCGCCGACGAGGTGGCCCAGCCAGCGGTCGTCGGCGGTCGGGAAGTCCTCCCGCCAGTGGCAGCCCCGGGTCTCCCGGCGGGCGTACGCGGCGGCGACCAGCGCCGACGCCACGGTGATCAGGTTGGTCGCCTCCCAGTCGGCGGTGCGCGGCGCGCCCCGGCCCTGCCCCAGCTCGGTCAACGTGCCGGCGGTGCCGGCCAGGGTCTCCGCCGAGCGGAGCACCCCCGCGCCGCGGGTCATCGCCCGTTGCAGGGCCGGCGTGCCTCCGGCCGGCACCAGCCAGCCCTGGCCGCCCACCCAGGCGCCGGTCTCCGCCGGCCGGGCCTGCTCGGGCAGCCCGGCCGCGATGTCCTCGGCGATCCGGCGGGAGAAGACCAGCCCCTCCAGCAGTGAGTTGCTGGCCAGCCGGTTCGCGCCGTGCACGCCGGTGCAGGCCACCTCGCCGCAGGCGTACAGGCCGGGGATGGAGGTGCGGCCGCGCAGGTCGGTACGGACGCCGCCGGAGGCGTAGTGGGCGGCCGGGGCGACCGGGATCAGGTCGGTGGCCGGGTCCACGCCGATGGCCAGGCAGGAGGCGACGATGGTCGGGAACCGCCCGGCCAGGAAGTCCCCGCCGAGGTGGCGCGCGTCCAGCCAGACGTGGTCCGCGCCGGTGGCCAGCAGCACCCGGTGGATGCCCTTGGCGACCACGTCCCGGGGGGCCAGCTCGGCCAGCTCGTGCTGGCCGACCATGAACCGCTTGCCGTCGCCGTCGACCAGGTGGGCGCCCTCGCCGCGCAGCGCCTCGGAGACCAGCGGCTGCTGGGCCAGCCCGGCACCGGGGCCGCCGGCCGGCACGATCAGCGCGGTCGGATGGAACTGGACGAACTCCACGTCGGTGACCGCCGCGCCGGCCCGCATGGCCAGCGCCACCCCGTCGCCGGTGGAGACCGCCGGGTTGGTGGTGGCCGCGAAGACCTGACCCATGCCGCCGGTGGCCAGCACCACCGCCCGGGCCAGGATCGCCCCCACGCCGTCCTCGCTGCCCTCGCCCAGCACGTGCAGGGTGATGCCGCAGGCCGGACCGAGCCCGTCCGGGCCGTCGCCGGGGGCGCGCAGCAGGTCCAGGACCAGCGCGTGCTCGACCAGCCGGATCCACGGGTCGCGGTGGACCGCGGCGTGCAGCGCCCGCTGCACCTCGGCCCCGGTGGCGTCACCGCCGGCGTGCACGATCCGGTCGGCCCGGTGGCCGCCCTCCCTGGTGAGCATCAGCGAGCCGTCCGGGTGGCGGTCGAACTCCGCGCCGAGCCGCATCAGCTCGCGCAGCCGGGTCGGGCCCTCCTCCACCAGCACCCGGACCGCCGCCGGGTCGCACAGCCCCACCCCGGCCACCTCGGTGTCGTGCGCGTGCGCGGCCGGGGTGTCGGCCGGGTCGAGCACGGCGGCGATGCCGCCCTGCGCCCAGCGGGTGGAGCCCTCGTCCATGTCGACCTTGGTGACCACCGTGACGTGCAGCCCCGCCTCGCGCAGGTGCAGCGCGGCGGTGAGCCCGGCGACCCCGGAACCGACCACGATCACGTCGGTGGTCTCCACCCAACCGGGGGCGGGCGCGGCGAGCAGCCGGGGCAGGGCCGGCAGTTCCACGGTCGGAAGGTCCATGGGCACAGTCAACCCGAACGCCTCTCATCCCGGGCGGCGGGGGCGGGACGAGTGGTTTCGGCTACCTCGTCCGGACCGGCAGGCCGGCCGGGCCGGCGCCCTTGAGCGAGGCGGTCACCGTCCGGCCGGTGAGCCACAGGTAGCAGCGGACGCCCCGGTCACCGGCGGCCCAGCGGCCGGCGCCGGGTGGGCGTACCACCACGCCGCTGCGGAAGCGCAGGATCGGGTCGTCCGGCACGCCCACGTACCTCGCCAGGGCCGTGTTGCAGCCGGTGTAGAGCGGGGACCACTCGGCGTCCTTCGTCGGGTACGGCCGGTCCGGCGCCGCCCACACCCCGACGAACTCGGCGTCGTGCGGGGTCCGGCAGTCCACCGGCGTGAGGGTGCGCGCCCGGGCGTCCCCACCGGTGCGCTGGCAGCCCAGCCGCAGCGGCGAGGGCCCCTTGAGCGCGTCCCGCAGGCTGCCCGTACGCAGCACCACCCGGGCCGCCACCTCGACCGTGGTCAGCTCGCTCAGGTCACACCGGTACCAGCGGGAGCCGGCCGCCCAGCCGGGAGCGGTGGGCAGGGCCACAACCAGCCGGAGCCGGCCGGCCCGCCAGTTGTCGCCCAGGTACCCGCTGGCGCGGTTGTCGCAGTCGGCGAACGCGGTCCGCAACTCGGCGGAGCCGACGGCCGGCGGCGTGGGCCGGTCGACGGTGAAGGCGCCCACGTGCACCGTCTCCACCCGGTGCGGCAGATCGCAGCCGACCGGCGCGTAGCCGGCCAGGCCGACGGTCGGGGTGAAGTCGGCCACCTGGCAGACCCCGGCCGCCGGGGTGAAGGCGCCGGCCGGCGGCAGGGCGCGCCAGTCGTCGGTGAGGTCCCCGTCCAGCCCGTGGGTGGCGGCGCAGCCGGCCAGCACCACCCCCGTCACCAGCGCGGCGACCAGACCCGCCATCGCACGCCGCATCGCGGCCTCCCCCAGCCCACCACCGTCGATCCCGACGGCCCGCTCAGGGTAGCCGTAGCCGACCTCCCGGTGACAGACCGCGATCCCCGGCCCACCCCACGCGATCTTGCAGTTGCCGCCCGGGCATTCCGGTCATTCCGCCTCAGGAGGGCGGCCGGAAGTGCAAGATCGCCGGGGGCGCGGGTCAGGAGACGGCGGCGGCGAACGGGTTGGGGATGGGGTCGCCGGCGGTGCCGGGGGCGGCGGTGGTGGGGTCGGTGGAGAGGTCCACGACCCTGTTGTCGGCGTCGACGTGCACCACCTTCGGCTGGTAGGTGCGCGCCTCGGCGTCGTCCATCTGCCCGTACGAGATGAGGATGACCAGGTCACCGGGGTGCACCAGGTGGGCGGCGGCGCCGTTGATGCCGATCACGCCGCTGCCCCGCCGCCCCGGGATCACGTACGTCTCCAGCCGCGCCCCGTTGGTGATGTCCACGATCGCCACCTGCTCGCCGGGGAGCAGGTCGGCCGCGTCGAGCAGGTCCTCGTCCACGGTCACCGAGCCGACGTAGTGCAGGTCGGCCTGGGTCACCGTGGCCCGGTGGATCTTCGACTTGAGCATGGTCCGGAACATCGGGTGCCTTTCCAGAGGAACAAGAAGGGGTCAGGAACGCGGGGCGAGCCGGATCGCCGCGTTGTCGATCAGGCGGGTGGCGCCGACCCACGCCGCGATCAGCAGCCGGGCCGGGCCGGCGACCGGACCCGGCTCCAGGTCGGCGTCGGTGAGCACCAGGTAGTCGAGGCGGGCGCCGGGCGTACCGGAGTCGAAGCCCCGGTGGGCGGCGGCCAGCACCGCACCCGCGTCCGCCCCCCGGTCGGCGGCGTCGGCCCCGGCCCGCAGCGCGGCGGAGAGGCTCAGCGCCACCCGGCGCTCCTCGGCGGAGAGGTAGCGGTTGCGCGAGGAGAGGGCCAGGCCGTCCGGCTCGCGTACGGTCGGCACGCCGACGATCTCCACCGGCACGTCCAGGTCGCGGACCATCCGCCGGACCAGGGTCAGCTGCTGGTAGTCCTTCTCGCCGAAGAAGGCCAGGTCGGGGCGGGTGAGCTGGAGCAGCTTCAGGACCACGGTGAGCACCCCGTGGAAGAAGCCGGGCCGGCTCAGCCCCTCCAGGTCCTCGCCGAGCGGGCCCGGGTTGACCCGGACGCGGGGCTGGCCGTCCGGGTACATGTCGGCCACCGCCGGGGCGAAGACGACGTCCGCGCCGGCCCGCCGGCAGACCTCCAGGTCGGCGTCGAGGGTGCGCGGGTACCGGTCGAAGTCCTCATTCGGGCCGAACTGGAGCGGATTCACGAAGATCGTGACAATCACGTGGTCGGCCTGCTCCCGGGCGGCCCGCAGCAGCGTCTCGTGCCCGGAGTGCAGCGCGCCCATGGTCATCACCACGCCGACCCGGCCGGTCAGGCCGTCCCGCGCGGCCGCCAGCTCCTTGCGCGTGTGCACCAGCTCCGTCATCAGGCCGCCACCTCCATCCCACTCAGCACGTCCAGCAGCGACTCCGCGTCCGCCGGGCGCAGCCGGCCGGCCGCGATCGCCCGATCCGCCGTCCGTCTGGCCAACGCCAGGTAGGGGGGCACGGATTCCGGCGCGGTCGCCGCCAGCCGCTCGAGGTGCCGGCGTACGGTGCCCGCGTCGCCCCGGGACACCGGGCCGGTGAGCGCGTCGTCACCGAGCCGTAGGGCGTTCTCCAGGGCGGCCCGCAGCAGCGGGGCGAGCACCTTCTCCGGCCGGTCCACCCCGGCGTCGCGCAGCCGGTCGGCGGCCTCGTTGACCAGGGTCACCAGGTGGTTCGCGCCGTGCGCCAGGGCCGCGTGGTAGAGCGACCGGTCGCCCTCGGCCACCCACTCCGGCACGCCGCCCAAATCGGCGGCCAGGCGGGCGGCGAACGGGCGCAGCTCGGCCGGGGCGGTCACCCCGTAGGAGATGCCGGTGAGCCGGGTGAGGTCGTCCGGCGTACCGGTGAAGGTCATCGCGGGGTGCAGCGCGAGCGGCCGGGCGCCGACGGCGGCGGACGGGGCGAGGACGTGCAGCCCGTGCGCGCCGGAGGTGTGCGCGACGACCTGGCCGGGCCGCAGCGCACCGGCCGTGGCCAGCTTGGCGACCACGTCGGCGAGGGCGTCGTCGGGGACCGCCACGATCAGCAGGTCGGTGGCGGCCCGGGCGACGGCGGCCGCGGCGCGGTTCGGGGTCTGCGGCAGCAGCAGGGCCAGCCGGGCCTTGGCGGCCCCGGAGCGGCCGGAGACGGCGACCACCCGGTGGCCGGCGGCGGCGAGGGCCGCGCCGAGCACGGCACCGACCCGGCCGGCGCCGATAACGCCGACGGTGAGGATGCGCGGGAAGGCGAGCGGGGCGTCGGCGGACCCGCGCGGGGCGGCCGGACGCGGGCGCAGCGGTGCGCTCATGGCAATCGATCCAGTCCTCGAAGGGGGTACCGGTCGATCGCAAGTATGCGCCGGGGCCACGGAGCCGGAACAAGCATGTGTGAAAACCTTCACCGGCCGCCCCGAAGTGGTTTCAACGGCCACCGCGGGTGTCGGCCCGGGCGGCCGTTCCGGGGACCCGTACCGTCGGCGGGTGACCTCCACCGAGCGGCTGCCCTGGCGGGTGGCGATGGACCGGGCGCTCTACGGTCCCGACGGCTTCTTCGTCACGGGGGCGGGCCCGGCCGCCCACTTCCGCACCAGCGTCCACGCCTCCCCGGTGTTCTCCTCCTGCCTGTCCCGCCTTCTTGCCCGCCTCGATCGCGAACTCGGCCACCCCGCTCGGTTCGACGTGGTGGATGTGGGTGCTGGTCAGGGGGAGCTGTTGCGGTCGTTGTCGGTCGCCGTGGGGGTTTCGGGGGAGCCCACCCGCTCCGGGCGGTCAGGCTTGATCCCTCCGCGCGCGGGCTCCCCGGAAACCCTGCCCACCACGGCCGCCGTCCGGCCGTCGCCCTTCACCGACTCGGCCTCCGCCGGCAACCCGGCCGCCGCCCCGGTTCCGCTCGCCGATCGGGTACGGCTCACCGCGGTCGAACGGGCACCCCGTCCGGAGGACCTGCCGGCGGAGATCCACTGGACTTCGGAGATCCCGCAGGGGATCACCGGACTGCTGGTGGCCACCGAGTGGCTGGACAACGTGCCGCTGGACCTGGCGGTGTGGGCCGGCGACGGCTGGCGCTACCTGCTGGTGGACCCGGCCACAGCCGAGGAGTCGACAGGTGACCCGCTGACCCCCGAGGACGCCACCTGGCTCGACCACTGGTGGCCCACCCCGACCCCGGCCGCCGGCCCGCTCGGGTTGATTAAGGAGTTTGCGTCGGAATCGGGGCCGGAACCAGACGCAAACTCCTTGATCAACGCGTCCTGGCACCGGGTGGAGATCGGGCGGGGGCGGGACGAGGCGTGGGCCGGTGCGGTGAAACGCCTCGACCGGGGGTTGGCGGTGGCGGTGGACTACGGGCATCTGCGGGCTTCCCGGCCGGTGGGCGGGACGTTGACCGGGTACCGGGGTGGGCGGCAGGTGCCGCCGGTGCCGGACGGATCGTGCGACGTGACCGCGCACGTCGCCATGGACTCGGTCGCCTCCGCGGGCGAGCGGGCCGCGCGGTGCGCGTACCACCTGATCTCGCAGCGGGAGGCGCTGCGGGCGCTCGGGGCCGACGGCGGCCGACCCCCGCTGAGCCTGGCCTCCCGCGACCCGGCCGGCTACCTGCGGGCGCTGGCCGCCGCCTCGGCGGTGGCCGAGCTGACCGACCCGGCCGGGCTCGGCGGGCACTGGTGGCTGCTGCAACCGGTCGGCGTCACGGTCGATGCCGTCATGGCACGATGACGGACATGACCACGGACGCCGCCGACCTCCGCGAACTGACCGTCGGCACCGGCGCCGGCGGCGAGCAGCTCGGTGCCGACATGGTGCTGAACATCGGCCCGCAGCACCCCTCCACACACGGTGTGCTCCGGCTCAAGCTGGTGCTCGACGGCGAGCGGGTGGTCTCCGCCGAGCCGATCATCGGCTACATGCACCGCGGCGCGGAGAAGCTCTTCGAGGTACGCGACTACCGGCAGATCATCGTGCTGGCCAACCGGCACGACTGGCTCTCCGCCTTCTCCAATGAGCTGGGCGTGGTGCTCGCGGTGGAGCGGCTGATGGGCATGGAGGTGCCCGAGCGGGCCGTCTGGCTGCGGATGGCGCTCGCCGAGCTGAACCGGGTGCTCAACCACCTGATGTTCCTCGGCTCGTACCCACTGGAGATCGGCGCGATCACGCCGATGTTCTACGCGTTCCGGGAGCGGGAGACCATCCAGGCGGTGATGGAGGAGGTCTCCGGCGGCCGGATCCACTACATGTTCAACCGGGTGGGCGGGCTGAAGGAGGAGGTGCCGGCCGGCTGGACCGGGCGGGCCCGTGCGGCCATCGGCGAGGTCCGCCGCCGGATGCCCGACCTGGACAACCTGATCCGCCGCAACGAGATCTTCCTGGCCCGGACCGTCGGGGTCGGGGTGCTGTCGGCCGCCGACGCCGCCGCGTTCGGCGCCTCCGGGCCCGTCGCCCGGGCCTCCGGCCTGGACCTGGACCTCCGCCGGGACGAGCCCTACCTGGCGTACGACCAGCTCGACGTGCCGGTGGTGACCCGGACCACCGGGGACTGCCACGCGCGCTTCGAGGTGCTGCTCGACCAGGTGTACGCCTCGCTCGACCTCACCGAGCAGTGCCTGGACCGGGTGGACCGGCTCACCGGGCCGGTGAACACCCGGTTGCCCAAGGTGGTCAAGGCGCCCGAGGGGCACACCTACGCGTGGACCGAGAACCCGCTCGGGATCAACGGCTACTACCTGGTGTCCCGGGGCGAGAAGACCCCGTGGCGGCTCAAGCTGCGCACCGCCTCGTACGCGAACGTGCAGGCGCTGGCCACGCTGCTCCCGGGCTGCCTAGTGCCGGACCTGATCGCCATCCTCGGCTCGATGTTCTTCGTGGTCGGCGACATCGACAAGTGACCCGCCCCGCCCGGGTCGGCCGGTGCCCCCCGCCCCGGGTCGGGGCGGTGGCGCGGTCTGCGGCGTTCCGGGGTCACCGGGGCGCGGGATGCGCCGGAATGCGGAGTCGCACGCCGCGGGCCGCGCCCGGTCAGCGCCAGCGGTCGGCGGAACGGGCGCCGCCGGCCCGGGGCGTGTCGTCGCGCGGCGGGTAGCCGTACCGCTCGTCGCCGTACCGGACCGGCTCGGGGTCCGCCTGACGCCACTCGGGCTGGCCGCTGCGCTGCACCGGCGGCCGCCACTCGTCGGGTACGGGCACCCCGCCGGCCGGCAGCGCCGGGCGGCTCTCCTCCGCCCAGCCCGCGCCGTAGACGCCGCCCTGCTCGCGGCGCGGCTCCCCGGCCGATCCGCCGTGCTCGCGGCGCGGCTCACGGACCGCCGCCCAGCGGTCCTCCACCCGGTACTCGGTGCCACCGCCGTCGGCGTGCACCGCCGCCCGCCGCTCGCCGACCCGGACCTCCCGGCCGCGCTCGTCGTCCCGTACCGAGGCCCACCGGTTCCCGGAGCGCAGCTCGGACCAGTAGTCCCCGTCCGAGTCCGCGGCCTCGGCGGCCGGTGCCTCCGGAGCCCACGCCCGGGCGTACGCCGACGCCCAGCCCTTGCCCGGCCCGGCCCGGCCGGGCTCGTCCCGGTCGGCCTCGTCCGGGGCAGCCGACCAGGAGCGGTCGTCGCCCGAACCGGCCCGGCCGGCCCAGGAACCGTCGTCGGTCGGCCCAGCCGGCGGGTACGCGTGCTGCTCACCCGGCCCGGCCGACCAGCCCCGGTCGTCGCCGGCGTTCCGTGCGCCGGTCCACGAGTACTCCCGGCCCGCCGCGTCAGGATCCGCCGAGAACCGGTCCCCGTCCTCCCGAGGTCCACCCTGGCTGGACCGCCCCCGCTCCTCGCGCGAGCCGCCCTGCCCGGCCCACGGCCGGTCGTCCCGATCGTCACCCTGGCCGGCCCATGCACGGTCGTCCCGGCCGTCACCCTGGCCGGCCCATGCACGGTCGTCCCGGGCGGCGCCGTGGGCCTGGCGGCCCCGGTCCACTCCGGACCAGCCGCGGTCCTCGTCGGCGTCCCGGTAGCCGGATCGGGGCCGTTCCTCCGGCTCGGCGCCGCCGAACCCGCGCTCCTCCGCGGACCACCGGCCGGCGTATCCGCCGTAGCGGCCCGTCGCCGGGTCGGCACCGCCGTCCACGATGGTGTGCCGGGTGGTGACGTGCACCGTCTCGGTGTGGTGCACCACCCCGACCTGACGAGGGCCGGGCTCCGGCCGGGCGTCGGGCTCGGGAGCACGCGGGGCACCGTAGACCCCGCCCTGCGGCCGTTCGGTGCCGCCCGGGCGGGCCGGCCGCTCCGTGCCGTAGCGGGTGCCGGGCTGGCCGCGGTCGGACTCGTCGGCGTCGGTGCGGTAGCGGGTGCCGGGCTGCGGGTGGCGGTCGGACTCGTCCGCGCCACGCCGGTCGGCGGTCGGCTGCCCCCAGCCCGTCCCGCCCTGGCCGGGCCGGTCGTACCGGTCCTCGTACGGCTCCGGGGAGGGCACCCGGGCGCGGGCGGCCGACTCCTCGGCGGGCGCGGTGGTGAGGCCCGCGGCGGCGGCGATCCCGGCTGCGGCCGCGTCGAGCCGGCGACGCAGCGCGGTGACCGACTCCTCGGTCCGCTGCGCCTGGTCGAGCGCCTGGTTGCCGCGTTGCGCCGCGGCCACGATCTCGCCGCGCAACTCCCGGCGCAACTGCTCGAGTTCGTCCCGCAACTCCTCGGCGCCCGCGCTGCCGCCGCCATCCGGGCGCAGCGCGATGCTCAGGCCGATCAGCACCACGGCGAGGATCGCCAGCACCGCACCGAAACGCAGCGCACCGTTACCGTCCGCGACGAGGAGGATCAGGGCAGCCAGCGGCGCGAGCGCCACGCCGATCCAGAACAGGACGGTCAGTAGCGGAGTGCGCTTCTCGGCGGGCGCGACCGGAGCGGGCATGGCGGGCAGACTACCGAGAGATCCCGCGCGAGGGAACGGGGCGGGGGCATCGATGTAAACGGCAGTGACCAGGGTTTCCGATCACGGCCCGTACGGTACGGCCGTCGGCGGTCCTCGCGGCGCACCTGCCCACCGCCATGCTGTTCGTACGGAACCCGACCGGGGTGTCCCACTCCCCGGCCGAGTCCGCCACCGACGCCGACTGCGCCGCCGGGGTGACCGCCCTGGCCCGGGCGCTGGAGGAGCTGGCATGCCGCTGACCCGCTGGCTGGCCGAGTACGCCTGGCTGCCCGACCACGCCGAACCCACCCCGGACGTGCTGATCGAGGCGGAGGACGGCCGGATCACGGCCGTCACGCCGCTGGTCGGCGGCGGGGGCGCGCCGACCGCCGGGGTGGAGGTGCTCCGGGACGCCACCCGGCTGCCCGGGCTCACCCTGCCCGGGCTGGCCAACGCCCACTCGCACGCCTTCCACCGGGCACTGCGCGGGCGGACCCACGGCGGGCGGGGCGACTTCTGGACCTGGCGGGACGTGATGTACACCGTCGCGGCCCGGCTCGACCCCGACTCCTACCTGGCCCTGGCCCGGGCCGCGTACGCCGAGATGGCGCTGGCCGGGATCACCTGCGTGGGCGAGTTCCACTACCTGCACCACGGCCCGGACGGGAAGCCGTACGACGACCCGAACGCGATGTCGGCGGCGCTGGTCGAGGCCGCCGCGCACGCCGGGATCCGGCTCACCCTGCTCGACGCCGCCTACCTGACCGCCACCGTGGACGGCGAGCCGCTGGTCGGGCCGCAGCGGCGGTTCGGCGACGGGGACGCGCTGCGCTGGGCGGAGCGGGTGGCCGCCTTCCGCCCCGAGGACGGCCACGTCCGGGTCGGCGCGGCCATCCACTCGGTCCGCGCCGTGCCGGCGGAGCAGCTCGCCACCGTGGCCAACCTGGCCGACCGCGCCGGCGTGCCGCTGCACGTGCACCTGTCCGAGCAGCCGGCCGAGAACGACGCCTGCCGGGCCGTGCACGGCTGCACCCCGACCCGGCTGCTGGCCGAGCACGGGGTGCTCGGCCGGCACACCACGGCCGTGCACGCCACCCACCCCACCAGCGCCGACGTCGGCCTGCTCGGGGAGAGCCGGACCGGCGTGTGCCTCTGCCCCACCACCGAGCGAGACCTGGCCGACGGGATCGGGCCGGCCCGCCGGATGGCCGAGGCGGGCAGCCCGCTGAGCCTGGGCAGTGACAGCCACGCGGTGGTGGACCTCTTCGAGGAGGCCCGCGCGGTCGAGCTGGACGAGCGGCTGCGCACCCGGAAGCGGGGACACTTCAGCGCCGTCGAGCTGCTCACCGCCGCCACCGTCGGCGGGCACGCGGCGCTCGGCTGGGGCGACGCCGGCCGGCTGTCGGTGGGCGACCGGGCCGACCTGGTCACGGTACGGCTGGACAGCGCCCGAACCGCCGGGGTGCCCCCGGTCGGCGCGTTCTTCGCGGCCACCGCCGCCGACGTGACCACCGTGGTGGTCGACGGGCGGACCGTGGTCGCCGACGGCCGGCACCTGACCGTCGACGTACCGGCCGAACTGCACGACGCCATCGCGGAGGTGACCAACCCATGAGCAGCCTGCTGGTGGACGACATCGGGGAGCTGGTCACCAACGCACCGTGGGAGGGCGAGGCCGACCCGCTGGGCATCCGGCGGAACGTCGCCCTGCTCGTCGAGGACGGGCAGGTGGCCTGGATCGGGCCGACCCGGGACGCCCCGGCCGCCGACCGGCGGATCGACGCCGGGGGCGCCGCCGTGCTGCCCGGCTTCGTGGACAGCCACGCCCACCTGGTCTTCGCCGGAGACCGGGCCGCCGAGTTCGCCGCCCGGATGGCCGGCGAGCCGTACACCGGGGGCGGAATCCGGACCACCGTGGGCGCCACCCGCGCCGCCTCCGACGACGAACTGCGGGCCACCGTCCGGCGGCTGCGCGCGGAGATGATGCGGCAGGGCACCACCACGGTCGAGATCAAGAGCGGGTACGGGCTGACCGTCGCCGACGAGGCCCGCTCGCTGCGGATCGCCGCCGAGTTCGCCGAGGACACCACCTTCCTCGGCGCGCACGTCGTCCCCGCCGAGTACGCCGACCGCCCGGACGACTACGTGGGCATGGTGTGCGGGCCGATGCTGGCCGCCGCCGCCCCGTACGCCCGCTGGATCGACGTGTTCTGCGAGCGGGGCGCCTTCGACGTGGACCACGCCCGGGCGATCCTCGCCTGCGGGCAGGCCGTCGGGCTGGGCGCGCGGGTGCACGCCAACCAGCTCGGCCCCGGGCCGGGCGTGCGGCTCGGGGTGGAGCTGGGCGCAGCCAGCGTCGACCACTGCACCCACCTCGCCGACGCCGACGTGGACGCCCTCGCCGGCTCGGAGACCGTGGCCACGCTGCTGCCCGGCGCGGAGTTCTCCACTCGGTCGCCGTACCCGGACGCCCGCCGGCTGCTCGACGCCGGGGTGACCGTCGCGCTGGCCACGGACTGCAACCCCGGCTCGTCGTACACCTCGTCGGTGCCGTTCTGCATCGCGCTCGCCGTACGCGAGATGCGGATGACCCCGGCGGAGGCGGTGTGGGCCGCGACCGCCGGCGGCGCGGCGGCCCTGCGCCGCACCGACGTCGGGGTGCTGCGGCCGGGGGCCCGCGCCGACCTCATGATCCTCGACGCCCCCTCCCACCTACACCTGGCGTACCGGCCCGGTGTGCCCTTGATCCACCAAGTTCTACACAACGGAGTGCCCCAGTCAACTTCTCGGCCCTGAGGGACCGTGCTTGTTCGGTCCTACAGGGTGGTTGACCAGCCCGAGAAACCTCTTGAAGGGAGGGATCTACGTTGTACACAGGTCAGATGACCCACTCCGGGGTGCTTCCTCAGCCCCGGACCCTGGAATCCGCGTCAGCAGACACGGCCCCGAGAAGCCACGAAACGGGACGCGGACGCCACCCGGCAGCCGGTGTGCGACATGGGCGAGGGGAGACCGGCGTACGCCGGCGTCACCCGGAACCCGCCTCTGCGGGAACTGGAGCGGGCCGTGAGGCCCACACCCACCCGATGGTGTTCGTGCTCGACCGACACCACCGGCCACTTCAACCGTGCACCCCGGCGCGGGCCCGGAAGCTGCTGGCATCTGGCCGGGCGGTGGGTCACCGGCACACCCCGTTCGTGATCCGGCTCAAAGACCGCGAGGCCGCCTCCTCGCAGGTGGACGGGGTTGAGGTCGGGATCGATCCGGGGTCGAAGTTCACCGGAATCGCGGTCTTCCGCGCGGAGAACGCGGGCGACGACATGGTCCGGACGGGCTTGTTCGGAATTGAGGTTCGCCACCGGGGTGGGCAGATTCGGGACAGGTTGTTCGCCCGCGCCGCTCTGCGGCGTGGCCGTCGGTCGCGAAACCTGCGCTACCGGGCACCCCGATACGCCAATCGGCGTAGGCCGCAAGGGTGGCTGCCGCCATCGTTGCGTCACCGGGTCGACAACACCATGTCATGGGTCCAGCGGCTGTGCCGCTGGGCAGCCGTGAACCGGCTGCATGTGGAGCGGGTTGCGTTCGACACCCAACTCCTGCAGAACTCCGACATCTCCGGGGTCGAGTACCAGCACGGCACCCTGCACGGCTACGAAGTCCGCGAATACCTCCTCGCGAAGCACGGACGTAAATGCGCCTACTGCGGCGCAGTCGGAGTGCCGCTGAACATCGACCACATCGTGCCCCGCTCACGCGGCGGCTCCGACCGCGTGTCGAACCTCACCCTGGCCTGCGTCCCCTGCAACCAGACCAAAGATGCCATCCCGATCGACACCTTCCTCGCGGACCGGCCCGCCGTGCTGGCCCGGATCCGACGACAGCAGAAACTGCCACTCCGGGATGCCGCAGCGGTGTCGGCGACCCGGTGGGCGTTGTGGCACGCCCTTGTGGCCACCGGCCTGTCAGTGCAGGTTGCCACTGGCGGGCGCACCAAATGGAATCGACACCGCACCGGCGCTCCGAAGTCCCACACCCTCGATGCTCTCCACGTCGGCGTACTCACCACAGTGCTGTCCTGCCCGAGGCAGGTGCTCGTAGCCACCGCCACCGGACGCGGCCGCTACGCCCGCACCCGCGCTGACCAATACGGCTTCCCACGACTACGACTACCCCGAACCAAAACCATTCGCGGCTTTCAAACCGGCGACCTGGTACGCGCTGTCATACCGACCGGCAAGAACACAGGCCGACATGAGGGGCGAGTCGCTGTCCGAACCAGTGGCCGTTTCAACATCCGCACCCGCCAGGCCCTCGTACAGAGCGTCCACCACCGACACGTCCACCTTCTGCAACGTGCAGACGGATGGGCCTACACACGAGAGGAGGAACGGCGCTTCCACCCGGCCCTCAACGACCGGGTATCCACGCCGCATACATGATGACCGTCACCATCCAGCCCACCGGAATCGCTCCCGCCGACGTGCTCGCCGTTGCCCGCGGAACCGCCAAGGTCGTCCTCGACCCGGCCGCCGTGGAGGCGATGGCCGCCAGCCGGTCCATCGTCGACGGCATCGAGGCGGCGGGCCGCCCGGTGTACGGCGTCTCCACCGGCTTCGGGGCGCTCGCCAACACCTTCGTCGCCCCCGAGCGTCGGGCCGAGCTGCAGCACGCGCTGATCCGCTCGCACGCCGCCGGCGTCGGCGCGCCGATGCCCCGCGAGGTGGTCCGGGCGATGATGCTGCTGCGGGTACGCTCGCTCGCCCTCGGCCGCTCCGGGGTCCGGCCGCTCGTCGCCGAGGCCCTGGTGGACCTGCTCAACCACGAGGTCACCCCGTGGGTGCCGGAGCACGGCTCGCTGGGCGCCTCCGGTGACCTGGCCCCGCTCGCGCACTGCGCGCTGGTGCTGCTCGGCGAGGGCTGGGTGCTCGGCCCGGCCGGCGACCGGATCCCGGCGGCGGACGCGCTGCGCCGGGTCGGGCTGGAGCCCGTCGAGCTGGCCGCCAAGGAGGGGCTGGCGTTGATCAACGGCACCGACGGCATGCTCGGCATGCTGCTGCTGGCGATCCACGACGCCCGGCACCTGTTCGCCATGGCCGACGTCACCGCCGCGCTGGCGATCGAGGCGATGCTCGGCTCGGAGCGGCCGTTCCTGCCCGAGCTGCACGCCATCCGGCCCCATCCCGGGCAGGCGGCGTCGGCGGCGAACATCCACCGGCTGCTGCAGGACTCGGCCGTGATGGACTCGCACCGCGACGACGTGGTCCACGCGGTGCAGGACGCGTACTCGATGCGCTGCGCGCCGCAGGTCGCCGGGGCCGCCCGGGACACCCTCGACTTCGTCGAGCTGGTGGCCGGCCGGGAGCTGCTGTCCGTGGTGGACAACCCGGTCGTGCTGCCGGACGGGCGGGTCGAGTCGACCGGCAACTTCCACGGGGCGCCGCTCGGCTTCGCCGCCGACTACCTGGCCATCGCCGCCGTCGAGGTGGGCGCGATCGCCGAGCGCCGGGTGGACCGGCTGCTCGACGTGACCCGCTCCCGGGAGCTGCCGGCGTTCCTCTCCCCCGACGCCGGGGTCAACTCCGGCCTGATGATCGCCCAGTACACCGCCGCCGGGATCGTGGCCGAGAACCGCCGGCTGGCCGCCCCCGCCTCGGTCGACTCGCTGCCCACCAGCGGCATGCAGGAGGACCACGTCTCGATGGGCTGGGCCGCGACCAAGAAGCTGCGGACCGTGCTGGACAACCTGACCAGCGTGCTCGCGGTGGAGCTGCTGGCCGCCGTACGCGGGCTCCAGCTGCGCGCCCCGCTGACCCCCTCCCCGGCCGGCCGGGCGGCGCTGGCCGCGCTCGGCCCGGCGGCCGGCGAGCCCGGTCCGGACGTGTTCCTGGCCCCGCTGATGGAGGCGGCCCGCGACGTGCTGCGCGGGCCGGAGCTGCGGGCCGCGATCGAGCGGGAGGTCGGCCCGCTCGACTGACCGGACTGTCGGCCGATGCTGCTAACGTCCGCCGCCGTGAGCGATGACGACGCGGTGACCGGCCCCGCCCGCGCCGACGCCGACCGCGCCGAGCTGCGCGCCTTCGTCCACCGGCAGGTGGCGTTGGCGGAGCTGCCGGCGGCGGCCGTCGTCGCGGAGGCGGTGGAGTACCTGCACGGCCGGGCTGAGCCGGGCCGGCTCGCTGAGCTGGCCTGGCCGGTGGTGGTCGAGGAGCTGACCGCGCACCTGGCCGCCCAGGAGAGCTGGCCGGAGGTGACCGACAGCGACCGGCTCACCGCCGCGTTCCGGGCGCTCACCGCGGCCGGCATCGTGTCCCGGGAGAACTTCGCCTGCTGCCAGAACTGCGGCCTCGGCGAGATCGGCGCGGAGGTGCCGCGCGGTGTGACCCCACGCGGGTACGCGTTCTACCACCAGCAGGACGCGGAGCACGCGGTGGAGGGATCGCCGGTGTTCGTGGCGTACGGGCTGTTCGAGCAGCCACCGTCGGCGGAGATCGGCGCGGAGGTGGCGGCGGCGCTGCGGGCGGAAGGGCTGGCCGTGCACTGGAACGGCGACACCGGCAGCCGGATCCAGGTGCTGATGACCTGGCGGCGTCGCCGGGTCGGCCGGCTCGCCGCCGTGCCGACCGCAGTGGACGACGACGTCGAGGTCGACGTCGAGCTGCTCGGCGACTGGTCCGGCGTGCACTCACCCGGGGACGGGCCGGCGCGGGCCGGCCGGCTGGCGGCCCTGCACCTGCCGTGGCTGCCGGCTGCCGTCCGGGTGCGCCTGACCTGGGCCGGCCGATCCGTGGAGGTGCGGCGGGAGGGCGACAGCCTGGTCGGGACGTACGCCGAGCCGGGCCGGCCGGAGCTGACCGTGGGCCGGCACGATGGCCAGGCGCTGGTCCGCCGGCTGCGCGGCCTGCCGCCGGTCGGCGTGCCGGCCCGCGTACCGGTCGGCTTTCTGGAGGTGACCGCCGAGCACGCGCACGGCTCGGACCGGGCGGTGCCGATGGAGCTGGCGGAGGTGCTGGCCCTGGTGCGGGCCATGCGCCCGCTGAGCTACGACTTCCTCACCTGCTTCGGCCGCTCCGGCGGCTGCGTGCAGACGACCTGGAACCCGGACGGCCTCTGGGTGGAGGAGTTGGACACCGATGCGGGAATCGTGACTGGCCGTTACGCCACCCTGGGCGAGGTGGAGCAGGTCCTCACCGCCCTGGCCGTCGAGGATCGGGTGGCGGTGCGGGAGCTGGGGGGCGAACTGACCACTCTGCACCTCCGCTGACCGGATCCTCGCTCACCGGGCCGGCGGCCGTCACCGTTCTGCTGCCCGGGGCCGGCGGCCTGGCCGGCAGCGCGACGCCGGTCAGGCCGTCCGGGCCCAGGGCGCCCGAAGGAAGTTGAGCCGGGCCCGGTCGGCGAACTCGGCCAGGTCGAGGCCGGGGCGTGCGCCGTCGCTGACCACCCTCGCCAGCACCTTGTGCACCTCGACCGGATCGTTCGGCGCGGCGGGGAGCAGCCGGGTCGCCGGCTGGCCGATCTCGTCGAGGAAGTCCGCACACTTGCGGTGATACGGAACCAGCGCGAACGGGACGCCGGCCACGTACGAGAAGATGCCGCCGTGCATCCGCATGTGCAGGCCGGCGTCGCAGGCCCGCATCTCCGCGAACACCGCGGCCACGCCGTCGTCGGCGGTGACGGTGCGCACCTCACAGCGGCCCTGCAGGCTCGTCCGGAGCCGATCGCTCGGTCCGGCGTCGCCGCGCAGAGGGTGGGTGTTGAACACGAAGATGGTCACATCGACGGGCTCGGTCTCGACGAAGGAGCGGATGCCGGCGATGAGCACGTCCTCCCGCCGGCGCTGCTCCGGCTCCGGCAGGTCGGTGTCGGAGCCGAGCAGGGTGACGCCGAGCCGGATCCGCCCGGGTGTCCGTGGCACCGGCGCGGTGGGGACGCCGCCGAGCGCTTCCGGCAGCAGCCCGGCGAGGTCGCCGGCCGGGACCACGAGGCCCGGGTAGTCGAGGTCCCGCAGCGCCTGCACCGACGCCGTGTCACGGACGGCGACGTAGTCGATGTGCCGGAACACCTCGCCGAGCCGCTGACGGGCCGCCGCGGAGACGAACGGGCCAACGGACACCCCGACCGCCGCGATGGGCCGGCCGGAGACGCGGGACCAGGCGGCGAAGACCTTCTTCTCGCTGAACGGGCCCATGTCCCGGAAGACCGAGCCGCCGCCGAACACCAGCATGGACGCACCACCCAGCATGGTGGCCTTCGTGAACAGCTTGCCGGCCCGGCTCAGTGGGTCGGCCGACTCGAACAGCGACTGGCTCATCACCGCTCTGGCGTTCGGCAGATCCAACAGCGGCGGCGCGGCGAAGACCGGCTCCTCCGTGCCCCAGTACTGCTTCATCGCCCAGTCCACGATGACGCAGAACGCGTTGTCGCCGACGTTTCGCATGCCGTAGTAGCCCACGACGAGCGGCTGCCGGGCGGGGTTGCGAGCTTCCCTGGGACTCACCGTCACTCCTTCGTCAGCCGCTGGCCGATCTCGGACCAGGACGGCAGTCGGGCGTCACCGACCACGTTGCGTTTCACGCATGACCAGAACAGCACCAGTAGCAGCGCCTCGGACAGCACGGTCGCCACGGCTACCCCGTAGACGCCGAACGGTGGGATCGCCAGGGCCAGCGTGGCCAGGTAGGCCACCGAGCCGAGGCCCTGATAGAGCACTTTCCGGCGCACAAGCCCGCCGCTGGTGAGCAACGACGCGACGCTGGCCGAGCCGAAGCGCAGCGGCACCGCGACGGCCAGCAGGGCCATCACCACGGCGGACTGGTCGTAGGCCGAGCCGAAGACCAGCGGGATCGCGTACCGGCCGCCGGCCGCCACGACCGCGGCGACCAGCAGTCCGACCCCGATCATCCCGACCGTGCCCGCCCGATACGCGATCAGCACGGCGTCCCGGTTGGACCGGGACCACCGGTGCAGCTTCGCCAGGAAGTACTGCTGGTAGACGACCCGAGGCAGGATGTAGATCGCGGTCAGGAGGGTCATCGGCACGGCGATCACCGCCGCTGCCTCGGCGCTGAGGAACTCGCCGGAGACCACCACGCCAAGGTTCATGCCGAGCAGGTAGAAGAGGCTGCCGAACATGAACGGCGCGGTGCCGCCGAGGAGGTGCCGCAACCGTGGCGGCCGGCCCGGCCGGACGACGGCCCCGGCATGCCCCTCCAGACGAATGCGTCCACGCCAGAACGGAGTGATGAATGCGGCGCTGAGCAGCACGGTCGCCACCGCCACCAGCGACCAGCCCGCGGCGGCGGCGATCGCCGACAGCCCGACCAGTGCGACGAGCACCGCGACGAGCAGGCGCCCGACCTGCGGGGCGAGCTGTACGACCGCGAGCTGCCCGTAGGCGCCGCGCAGCTGAAGAACGGAGACCGAGAGCGCCATCCCGGCCTGGGCCAGGATCACCGGGGCGAGCATGATCCGCAGATCAGCGGAGAGCGGGTCACTCCGGTCGAGCACTCCCCAGGCGGCCATGGCGAGCACCTGGACGGCGGAGCAGACCAGCACCAGCTTCACGGACGGCCCGACCCAGCGCAACGCGCGCGGCCCCTCGCGACCGAAGCGCTGCAACCAGAACTCGGCGACGCCGAAGAGGGCGAGTGGGCCGGCGAGGGTCATCAGCGACAGCACCGCCATGAACGCGCCGAAATGTGCCTGCGGCAGGGCCCGCGCGAGCAGCACCTGGGCGAGGAAGGCGAGGACCGTGAGGCCGACCTGGCTGACCGCGAGCAGGCCCAGTTGACGCAGCCGACGACCGATGCCCCCGGCGCGGCGATGCGCCCCGGGAGCAGACCTGGGCCGCTGGAGGGTCGTGTCGACAACCGTCACCGGGTCACCCCGGCGGCCAGCACCGACATCAGCTCCGTCAGCTCCGCGCTGGTCCGGGCGGTCCAGGCGTGTCGAGCCGCCGCGATCCGCGAGGCCCGGGTGGGCTCAGCGGCCAGCGCCGAGCGGATGCCGGCCGCCAGCCCCGTCGCCTCGTTCGGCACCAGCGTGGCGAAGCTGCCGAACAGTTCCTCGGTGGTGGCGGTGTGGGACACGACCAGTGGCCGGGCGGCGCTGAGCGCCTCACAGGCACCGCTGGGCTGGCAGCCGTCACGGTCGGTGAGGACGACCACGGCGCGGGACCCCGCCAGCGCTGCCTCGTAGTCCGGCAGGTCGAGGAAGCCCAGCGTGCGCAGGTTCGGCAGGCGCGCCGCCCGCTCGCGCAGCGACTCGGGCAGCTTGTGCAGCGGCGCGGTGGTGGCGAAGAGGACGTCCGGCAGCGCCTCGATCGCCTCGATCAGGACGTCCATCGGCTCGTCCGGCGCGGCGCTCGCGACGACGAAGACCCAGCCCTGGGGCGGCGCCGGGGGGATGTTCCGGAGTGGATCGTGCACCACCAGCGTCCGCAGCCCGGGGAAGGCGGCGCGGGCGATCCGGTCGGCCTCCCGGTTGTGCGTCAGCACCAGCCGCGCACCGCGCAGCACCTGCTCGGCGCCCGGTACCCGCCGCCACCAGGACTGGAACTGCCCGTTGTGCCCGTCGACGACGTACGGCACGCGGGCCAGGTACGGCGCGAGGGCGGTGAAATGGGGCTGGGTCTGGGCGATGACGTACGGCGGCCGCTCGGCCCGGAGCCGCGCCAGGTCCTGCCGGGCGTGTGCCAGGTAGTCACCCGGCCGGAGCAGCTTGCCGGTCGCCCGGTGCGGTCGCCACACGATCTCCGCCCCCAGCGCCTGGGCGAGCACGTCCGAGCGTCGCTGGTATTTCTTCCACGATATGAAGAGGGGGTGGCTCACGTCTGCACTCCGGGGGTGAGTCGGGCCGGCACGGCGCGCGTGACGATGGCGAACGGCGGGCCGGAGGGATCGACCCGGGGCTGGAAGGTGACGAGCAGCATGTGCCCGAAGATGAACAGCCACATGAAGTACGAGTAGGACGTGGGCTTCTGGGTCAGCGCGAAGACCGCGCTGGTGAGGTAGAGAACGCCGAGCGCCCAACGCGCCTCGTCGGTGACCAGGGGACTGGTGGTCCGCCAGAGCCCCACGAAGACGACGCCCATCAGCGCGAGCCCGAGGATCCCCCAGACCACGAAGATGCGGACGGAATCGCTGTGCGCGTTCCACGGCTCATACCCGAGCCCGGTCAGCCAGACCCCGGCCGGGGCGTCGCCCCAGGCGTGCGCGTAACTACGCCAAATTTCGCCTCGGCCCCGCATGAAGTCCTTGTCGGTGACGTCGAGCGAGCCGACGTGGTCCACGAGGAAGACCGCCCGCTGCCAGAGAAACCCGCCGAACCGCACGAACAGGGCGACGAGCACCACGCCCACCGCCGCCGCCCCGGCAACGGTCACCTTGAGCGGCAGGCCGCGGACCCACGAGACCATGGCCGGCACCCGCCGGACCTCGATGGCCGCGATGATCATCAGCACGCAGGCCAGGCTCACCCGGTGGGTGCTGACGACCGTGGTGGCCACCAGCAGGGCGAGGACGGCGAGGCGCAGGGCCGGCCGGAGCCGGAGCCGGTCCCCGGCGGCGTAGAGGAAGAACACCGCGAAGATCAGCAGCCGGCCGAGCGAGGCCGGGTGGAAGTAGCCGCCGGAGGCCCGCCCGATGTTGCCGCCCGGCAGCTTGAAGAAGAAGGTGTACGGCACGATCCCGGCCACCTGGAGCCAGGCGATGAGGCAGTGCACCACCGCGCCGGCGACCACCAGAAGCGTCACCCAGCGCATCCACTCGGCGGTGAACCAGTCCCGCTTGATCAACATCACCGCGAAGAGCGCGACCGGCGCGAACCCGACCGCGACCTGGGCAGCCTGGGTTGTGATCCCCTTCTCCGGCGGCACGTACGAGCCGAAGATGTCTCGCAGACCCGTCGCCGCGAAGGTCTGCACGAACTCGTCCCGGGGCGCCAGCAGCAGCATGTCGATCGCCGAGAGCAGGCCGAGGAGCAGCAGCGCGCCGAGAGCGAGGGCCAGTCCGGCCGACACCCTCCGGACGCGGAATACGACGAGCCCCAACGCGAGCGCCATGAAGAGCGCCCCGATCAGCGTGGCCACCATGCCCGCGTCAACGGTGTCGTACGGGACCTTCGGGCCGGGAATGTCGAGCAGCGGCTTGACCCCGACGATCACCAGCGACAGAGCCGTCAGGATCCACGCCACGAGTTCCAGGCGACCACCGGACGGGGACGGGCGGTGGGACGACCGCCCGCCGTCGACCGACAGCAGCGTCGCCTCGTCCACTTCATGTCCCTCTCGCAGTTCCGTGTTCGGGGGCACTATACGGGAGGCCGTCAGACCCGGGATCGCCAGAACGACGCAACGACGAGCGGACGTGGTGCGGGGGCCGTCGCGGGTCGCCGGGCGTCGGCCGGGCGGATCAGATCAGCGGGGGTTTTCCGCGTGCGTGAGGGTCTCCCACGCGTAGAAGACGCCCGGCGGGGCGGGACGCGCCGCGCGGACAGCCTCCCCGGTTCTGGGCATGGTCAGGCCGACCCGGGTGGTGTAGTGGTTGTAGGCGACCTCGGCTGACGGCATGAGACCTGTCTTCAGGTGGCCGCCGCACACCCAGGGCGGCACCGGGTTGCCCAGCTCGTATCCCGCGTGCAGTTCCAACGCACGGGTCAGCCGGTCGCGCGCCTCGGCGTACAGGTCCAGGCCCTGGATCCAGGCGGTCTCCGCGACGTGGGCCGCCGCCAGGAGGCCCCACCCGGTGTGCAGAAAGTCCCGGCAGGTTTCCTGGGCGAAGCCGTCCACGAACCGGGTCTGCCCACCCCAGTACTCGATGACCTGCTGCCGGCTGAGGGCCTCCCCGGGTGGCGACTTCGGCAGCGGTCCGTCTGTGCTGAGGTAGATGTACGCGGGCAGGCGGCCGCGCCACTTCGCTACCGCCTTGTTGAAGGTGGCCCGGTCGTCGAGGAACACCGACATACCGACGGCGGCGTCCAACATGATCAGTTCCCAGTTGCCGGCCCGGTAGCGGCTGATCCCACCGAGCACCAGCGGCAGGTAGACCTGACGGAACATCTGTCGAGCTCGCCGCACCCCTTGTATCGACCACCCGGAGTCCGTGTGGCGCAAGAGTTCGGCCGCCCGGGCAAAAGATGCTCCGGTCCAGCCGGCCTGCACCGGCGCGTTGATGTTGGTGTGGCGCTTCAGCACGGCCGACCAGGCGTCGATGATCTCGGCCGCCTTCCGGGCGTAGCGTTGGTCCCCGGTGAAGGTCCAGAGCAACGCCATGGTGTACGCGGCAATCCCGTCCTCGGTCTCCTGGGTGCACCCCCGGTCCGGGTTGGAGTAGAAGCCGCAGTCGACCTCCGCCACCGGTCTGGGCTGCCACGTCAGCTGGCCGTAGCGGCTGCGCTGGATGGCGCCCCACGCCGACCACCAGGGCTCCGCGCGCTCCTGGAGCCGCTCAGCGACGAAGTCGAGCTGATCGGCGCTGACCAGAACGCCCGGGTGGACGAACCCGCTGGCGGCGTCGCGGACCGGCGTCACCACCGGCCGGGGGGCCGGGGACGGGGCGGTCCAGACGCCGCCCGCATCGCCCTGGGTCGACGGCGTGCTCGCCTCGGCGGCCAGCAGGCTCGCGCCGACCGCCAGCACCGACCCGGCGACCAGTGCCGCGATGCCTTTCCGCGTCCTGGCCAGTGCCATCCCGTCTCCCCAGATACGTGCTCGCCCGGGCCGGTCGGACCGATGCGTCGACAGTAGATCCTCGTTACCCAGCCGGCACGAGAGTCAGACCATCGGCGGGAGCACCTTGGCGACCAGCTTGGCCAGCTCGCGCAGCGCCTTGCCGCGGTGGCTGACGGCGTCCTTCTCCTCCGGGGTCAGCTCCGCGTTGGTCCGCTCCTGGCCGTCGCCGAGGAAGATCGGGTCGTAGCCGAAGCCGCCCTCGCCGCGCGGGGCGCGCAGCAGCCGGCCGGGCTGGCGGCCGTCGACCAGGTGCTCCTTGCCGCCGGGCAGCACCAGCGCCACCGTGCAGACGAAGGCGGCGCCCCGGTGCTCGTCCGGCACGTCGGCGACCTGGTCCAACACCAGCTGGAGGTTGGCCTGGTCGTCGCCGTGCCGGCCGGACCAGCGGGCGCTGAACACGCCCGGCATGCCGTTGAGCGCGTCCACGGCCAGCCCGGAGTCGTCGGCGATGGTCGGCAGGCCGGTGCGCCGGCAGCCCTCCCGCGCCTTGATCAGCGCGTTCTCGCCGAAGGTGAGGCCGGTCTCCGGCAGCTCGGGGTACTCCTCGACGTCGTCGAGGCCGAGCAGGGCGATCCGGTGCGCGCCGAGCGCCCCGTCCAGGATCCGCTGGAGCTCCACCAGCTTCTTCCGGTTCCGGGTGGCGAGGAGAACCTTGTTCATCAGGTGAGCGCCTTCCGCTGCGCGTCGGCCAGTTCCAGACAGCCCGCCACCCCGAGGTCGAGCAGGGCGTCGAGCTGGTCACGGGCGAAGACGCCGGCCTCGCCCGTCCCCTGCACCTCGACGAAGTCGCCGGTCCCGGTGCAGACCACGTTCATGTCGACCTCCGCCGCGACGTCCTCCTCGTAGCAGAGGTCCAGCCGGGCCTCACCGGCGATGATGCCGACGCTGACCGCCGCCACCGACCGGTGCATCACCTTCTCCACCTTGCCGGCGAGCGCCTTGCGCTCGGCCAGCCAGGTGACCGCGTCGTGCAGGGCCACGTACGCGCCGGTGATCGCGGCGGTCCGGGTGCCGCCGTCGGCCTGGAGCACGTCGCAGTCGAGCACGATCGAGTTCTCGCCGAGGGCCTTCAGGTCGACGCAGGCGCGCAGGCTGCGGCCGATCAGCCGGGAGATCTCGTGGGTCCGCCCGCCGATCTTGCCGCGGACGCTCTCCCGGTCCGAGCGGGTGTTCGTGGCCCGGGGCAGCATCGCGTACTCGGCGGTCACCCAACCGAGGCCGGAACCCTTGCGCCAGCGGGGCACCCCCTCGGTCACGCTCGCCGTGCAGAGCACCCGGGTCGCACCGAACTCGACGAGGACGGAGCCCTCCGGGTGGGTGCTCCAGCCCCGGGTCAGGGTCACCGGTCGGAGTTGGTCGGGCCGCCGCCCGTCAGGTCGCGCCATGCCTGCACCTTATGCGGTGCCGTGATCAGACGGTCCCCGGGTGCCGGGGAACGTGTGTCCGCCGGGAGCGCTGCCGCGGCCAGCGGGTCGAGCGGCACGCCACGCGCCACGGCGCCGGGCGGCAGGTACCTCGCCGCAGCCTTTGCTCTGCTTCAGCGGGCGCAACAGTGGAAGCGCTTCCCTGTCGCGTGGGTTGAAGCAGAGCAAAGGCGGCGGTGCCGGGCCGGCGGACGAGCGAAGCGGCCCCGGCCGCCCTCGATCAGGTGGTCGCCGGCGCGTCCCCGCAGGCGATCACCGGCGCGCCCCCGCAGGGAGTCGCCGGCGCACCCAGCGGGCGGCGGTAGCGCACGCGGGGCCGCCGCCGGCGCGGGCGGTCACCGGCTCGCTCAGCGCAACGACGCGGGCCGGTGCGCCCGTCATCCCGGTGCGGAAAGGCCGGGAGCTGGCGCGCCGGTCGACACGGCCCCGTAATGCCCGATCAACTCGTCCCCGACGGCGGTCCAGCTGCGCCGGCTCACCGCGACCCGGGCGGCGAGTCCGTAGCCGGCCCGGCGGGCCGGGTAGGCGGCGAGTTCGGCCACCGCGGTGGCGAACGCGGCCCCGTCGCCCGGCGGCACCAGCAGGCCGGTGACCCCCGGCTGGACCAGGTCGACCGGGCCGCCGCTGGCCGGGGCGACCACCGGCACGCCGCTCGCGGCGGCCTCCTGGAGGGTCTGCCCGAACGTCTCGTGCGGTCCGGTGTGGACGAAGACGTCGAGGCTGGCATAGAGCCGGGCCAGCGCGGCGCCGTGCTGGACGCCGAGGAACCGCACCCGGGGCAGGGCCCGTTCGAGTTGCGCCCGGGCCGGGCCGTCGCCGGCCACCACGACCCGTACGCCGGGCAGCGCGGCGGTCGCCGCGAGCAGGTCCACGCGCTTTTCCGGGGCCAGCCGGCCGACGTAGCCGACCAGCAGTTCCCCACCGGGTGCCAGGGTGCGGCGGAGGTCCTCGCTGCGCCGGGCCGGGTGGAAGCGCTCGGCGTCGACGCCGCGCCGCCAGAGCCAGATCCGCTGGATGCCGTTGGCGATCAGATCGGCGGCGGCCCGGGTCGAGGGGGCGAGGGTGCGCTGCGCCGAGTTGTGGATGCCGCGCAGCCGCCGCCAGGCGGCCGCCTCACCCCAACCCACCCGGTACGCGCGGGCGTAGGCGGCGACGTCGGTCTGGTAGACCGCGACGGCGGGGAGCCTGTGCCGGGCGGCCAGGGCGGCGCCCGCGGCGCCGAGCACGAACGGGCTCGCCAGATGCACGACGTCCGGTCGATGGTCCAGCAGCGCCGCGGCCAGCCGGGCGGTCGGCACGCCGAGCCGGAATCCGTCGTAGCGCGGCAGCGGCACGCTCGGGATCCGTACCACCGGATAGGGCTGCCGGTCGCTGGCGCGCCGCCGGCCGCCGGCCGGCGCGGGCGCGATCACCAGCGGTTCGTGGCCGCGCGCCAGGAGGTGTTCCGCGGTGCGGACGACGGAGTGCGCCACGCCGTTGACGTCCGGCGGGAACGACTCGGTCACGATGGCGATCCGCATGGCCCGAGGGTGCGGTCCGCAGGGGTGCGCCGGGCGACCGCGCGCTGACGCGGCGGCGAACAGTGCGGCAACGGCCGCCGCAGTGTTCAGACGTCGTAGCAGGCGCCGGGCCGCACCACGTCCAGCGGCCCGGTGTACGCGCCGACCGCCGCCTCCACGGTGTGCGACTCGCTGCCCCACGCCGGCACCAGGTGGGTGAGCAGCAGCCGGCCCACGCCGGCCTTGGTGGCGTACTCGCCGGCCTCCCGGCCGGTGAGGTGCAGGTCGGGTGGGTTCTCCACGCCGTCGAGGTAGCTGGCCTCGCAGAGGAAGAGGTCGGCGCCCTGCGCCAGGCGCAGCAGCGCGTCGCAGGGGGCGGTGTCCGACGAGTAGCAGAACACCCGGCCCTCGTGCTCCAGCCGAACGCCGTACGTCTCGACGGGGTGGTTCATCCGGTCGACGGTCACCGTGAGCGGGCCGATCGGGAAGGTGCCCGGCTGGAGCCCGTAGAACTGGTAGACGTCCTCGACAGTGCTGTCCTCCTGCCCGTACGCGGCGGCGATCCGGTCGGGTGCGCCGGAGGGGGCGTACACCGGCAGCGCCGGGTACGGGCCGTCGGGGGCGTACCGGCGCACCACGACGTACGTGACCGCGTCGAGCATGTGGTCGCAGTGCAGGTGGGTGAGGAGGATGGCGTCGGGGGCGTGCAGCCCGACGTACCGCTGAAGGGTGGAGAGCGCCCCCGAGCCGAAGTCGATCAGGAGTTTGAAGCCCTCCGCCTCCACCAGGTAGGCGGAGCAGGGGGACTCGGGCCCGGGGAAGCTGCCCGCGCAGCCGAGGACGGTCAGTCGCATCCGGTCGCCTCGATGTCACGCCTCGTAGTCGGCACGCCGGCAGTCGCCTCGCCGATGATCTCTACCGACGCGTACGCCACGCAGCGCAGCCTACGCGCCGGCCCGGTCGGGCAAGAATCATCTACCGGAAGTTGTCATCAACGTGACACCCGTACGCGTCCTGTCCCGAGCTCGACGATCCGGGCCGGCCGGCGGGTGCCGCCGGCCGACCCGGACCGCCCGGGCGTCACGCCCAGAGCTGCCCCTCCAGGGCGTCCTCGGCGTCCGCGAGAGTGCCGCCGTACGCCCCGGTGGAGAGGTATTTCCAGCCACCGTCGGCGACGACGAAGGCGACGTCGGCCCGGCGGCCGGCCTTGACCGCCTCGTGCGCCACCGCGAGGGCCGCGTGCAGGATCGCGCCGGTGGAGAAGCCGGCGAAGATGCCCTCCACCTCGACGAGCTGCCGGGTCCGCAGCACCGCGTCCCGGGTGCCCACGGAGAAGCGCCGGGACAGCACCTGGGCGTCGTAGAGCTCGGGGACGTAGCCCTCGTCGATGTTGCGCAGGCCGTAGACCAGCTCGCCGTAGCGCGGCTCGGCCGCGACGATCTGGATGCCCTCGACCTTCTCCCGCAGGTAGCGCCCGGTGCCCATCAGGGTGCCGGTGGTGCCCAGCCCGGCCACGAAGTGGGTGATGGTCGGCAGGTCGTGCAGCAGCTCGGGCCCGGTGGTCTCGTAGTGGGCCCGGGCGTTCGCCTCGTTGCCGTACTGGTAGAGCATCACCCAGTCGGGGTGCTCGGCGGCGATCTGCTTGGCGGTGGCCACGGCCTGGTTGGAGCCGCCGGCGGCCGGCGAGAAGATGATCTCCGCGCCGTACATCCGGAGCAGTTGGACCCGCTCGGTGGAGACGTTCTCCGGCATCACGCAGACCAGCCGGTAGCCGCGCAGCTTGGCCACCATGGCCAGCGAGATGCCGGTGTTGCCGCTGGTCGGCTCGAGGATGGTGTCCCCCGGCCGGAGCCGACCGGCCTCCTCGGCCGAGCGGACCATGAACAGGGCCGCCCGGTCCTTGATGCTGCCGGTCGGGTTCCGGTCCTCCAGCTTCGCCCAGAGCCGCACCGGCGGCGCCCCGTCGGGCACCGTCGGCGAGAGCCGGGGCAACCCGATCAGGGGCGTTCCGCCGCACGCGTCGAGCAGGCTCTCGTACCGCGCCATGGCGACCGCCCTCAGCGGCGCGCTACGCGCGCCGCACCGGCGATCGCCGCTGCGGCGGCACTGTGCTGCGCGATCGCCGCTGCCGCGGCGAAGCCGAACGCGCCGCCGGCCACGGCCGGCAGGATGGTGACGCTGTCGCCGTCGCTGAGCTTGGCGTCGAGCGCGCCGAGGAAACGGACGTCCTCGTCGTTGACGTAGACGTTGACGAACCGGTGCAGCGCGCCGGCGTCGGTGACCAGGCGGGCCTTCAGGCCGCCGTGCCGGGAGTCCAGGTCGCTGAGCAGGTCGCTCAGGGTGTCGCCGGTGCCCTCGACGACCTTCGCGCCGCCGGTGTAGCTGCGCAGGATGGTGGGGATGCGAACCTCGATGGCCATGATCGTGCTCCTTGTTCGGGTGCTTGCCAGGTGACGGGAGAGAGAAAGGTGTGCCGCGCTGGAGGGATCAGCGGTCGGAACACTCGTAGTCGACCGTCGCCGGGCTCTGCCCGAACATGTAGGACTGGACGGCGTGCGGGTCCACGGCGGCATCCACGATCCGGACCGGCTCCTCGGTGACCACGCCGTCGACGATGCGGAAGGAGCGAATCTCCTCCGTGTCGGGCTCGCGGGTCGAGACGAGCAGGTAGTGCGCTCCCGGCTCACCGGCGAAGGAGATGTCCGTGCGGGACGGGTAGGCCTCCGTCGCGGTGTGCGAGTGGTAGATGACGAGCGGCTCCTCGTCGCGGTCGTCCATCTCCCGCCAGACCCGCAGGTGTTCCATCGAGTCGAACTCGTAGAACGTCATGGAGCGGGCGGCGTTTTCCATCGGGATGTGCCGGGTCGGGGTGTCGCTGCCGGCGGGACCGGCGACCACGCCGCACGCCTCGTCCGGGTGGTCCCGACGCGCGTGGGCGACGATCGCGTCGATGATCGACCGGTCGATGCTCAGCACGCCGCCCAGCCTAGCGCCCGGGATTCCGGCGGGCGAGGTGGTGACCGTCACGGGTCAGTCGATCAAGGCGTTGAGCAGGGACTCCTGCAGATATCCGAGATACGCGTAGACCGACAGTTGGAACACCCGGGAGGAGGTGGGGTCCTCGGCGACCGCGTCGTCGAGCTCCTCGCCCAGATCGGTGCCGTCCTTGATCTCCAGCCGGACGCCCATCGCCAGCCGGGCGTCGTTGAGCGCGCGCAGCCACGCCTCGGCCGCCTCCGCGTCGAGCCGCACCTCCCCGCCGGCCTCGCCGTCGGGCAGCGCGGCGAGGATCGCGCCGGCCTGGTCGATCTTGGCGGTCTTGAGGTCCCCCTCGGTGTAGCGGCGGAACTCGGCGGTGCTCGCCGCGTCCTCCGGGTAGACCTCGGGGAAGAGCCGGCCGACCACCGGGTCGCCGTGGTCGAAGCCGTCGGTGAGCAGCCCCACCACCTCGGAGGCCACCTTGCGCAGCACCCGCACCTCGTCCACCGCGAAGGTGACCACGTAGCGGTCGCCGTGGCGACGGAACATGCTCATGACCGGTCCACCGTCGCCCAGAGGCCGTACGCGTGCAGCTGCGACGCGTCGTGCTCCATCCGCTCCCGGGCCCCGCTGGAGACCACCGCCTTGCCCTTGTGGTGCACGTCCAGCATGAGCTGCTCGGCCTTCTCCCGGCTGTATCCGAAAAGCTTCTGGAACACCCAGGTCACGTACGTCATGAGGTTGACCGGATCGTCCCAGACGATCGTCACCCAGGGCCGGTCGGACGCCGGCACCTCGTCGGTGTCCGGCGTCTCGACCGGTGCAACCTGTGGAGCCGCCATGCCCCCCATCGTGCCACCGGATCCGGGGAACTGATGAACCGGAACGCCCCGCCGGTCCGGATCACCCTCCCGGGCCCCGCGCGGCGGCCCCGTCGACCGCTCCACCGCCCGCACCTCAGGCGAGCAGGATGCCGTGTTCGACCGCATCGGTGACCACCGCACCCAGCGAGAGACGGATCACCTCGAAGCGGCGGGACACCTCGCGGGACAGCTCCAGCTCCACCTCGCGCAGCGCCCGTTGGGCCCAGGACCGCGCGCCGTTCGGGTCGTCGTTGCCGGGGGCGCGCCAGTGCTGCCAGCAGCCGCCGGAGAGCGCCACCCCGACCGGCGGCAGCACCTCGTCCCGCTCCCCGCCGGGGAAACCGGCCAGCGCGTCGAACGCCCCGCCGCCGGTCAGCCCGGCCACCCCGGCCGTGCTGGTGACCAGGAGCACCCGGTCCAGGTCGCCACCCGCCGGGTGGTCGGCGAGACCCCACCGGACGGCGTGCGGGTTGGTGATGGTCTGCTCCAGCTCCTCGTACTCCTGGCGCAGCGTGTTCCAGCC
>NZ_JBSGJR010000012.1:0-37538 GCF_053605645.1 Micromonospora sp. NPDC003776 | reverse complement strand
ACCGGGCAGTTTTCCTTACGTGGCAGGCACTTCGCCATATCTACCGGCCCGCTGGACATCCAAGATCACGGCTGCCGTGAAAGGCCGAGGCTAGGGTCCCAGGCGTGGTCATGAGCGCGCAGGACGTTGTGGGCGTCATCGAATCAGATCCGGGAGCAATGAGAGTCCTTCGGGCGGCGGCCGACCTTGGGTTGCCCGACTGGTGGATCGGTGCCGGCTTCGTACGCAACCGCGTCTGGGACGTGATCAGCAACCTCCCGGTCTCCCCCGAGCGCGACGTGGATGTCGCCTACTTCGACCCGGAGAAGCTGGACCCGCGCGAGGACGCACGCGCCGAAGCCCGAGCCATGGCGGCCCTGCCTGGCGCGCCGTGGGAGATTCGTAATCAAGCACGGATGCATCTGCGCAATGGCGACCAGCCCTACACGTCCGCCCTGGACGCGATGTCGCGCTGGCCCGAAACGGCAACCTGCGTCGCGGTCACCCTGCGGGGTGACTCTGTTCGCCTGGTGTCCTGCCATGGTCTGGCGGACCTTGTGGGGATGGTTGTTCGCCCCTCTCCGGCGTTCGACAATGCAGCGGGCCGCGTGACGGTTCAGCACCGCGTGGAGGCCAAGGGTTGGCTCGACCGATGGGCCGGGCTGCGGCTGGAGATCTGACGCTCACGCCGAGGGACGGAAGCGTAGCCCCGGCAGGACGTCGCCGACCTGCGACGTCTGGAAGGCATGTGGGACGGGGAGGCCGCGTGCCGGCATTGGATTGAGGGACGCATGCTGCTCAAGTCGTGGCAGCCCCTGCCGGCACGAGTTGTGCGAACTGGCGCTCCAGGATCTTGTCCGCACCAGCGGCCCAGGCTGCCGCCATGGGCGCAGTCACAGGATCGGGGAAGATGTCCTCTTCGCCCTTCGCGACCGCCTCGAAGATGGCTTGCGCGGCCGCTTGTGGGGAGGCCTTGGGGATGTCAAGTCCCCGCGTCATGTCGGTGTCAATCGGGCCGGCGAGCACGGCGTGGAACCTGACGCCCTGCCCGGCGTGGACGACGCGAAGCGTCTTGGTCAGGGAGAACGCCGCCGCCTTCGAGATCGAGTACGACGTGAACCTCGGCAACGGGGCGAGCGCGACGCAGGACAGGAGGTTGATGACGGCCCCACGCGAGCTGATCAGCGCGGGAAGGAATGCCTGGGTCATGGCGTGGGAGCCGTTGAGGTTCACAGCCAGGTGACGCTCAAGCACGGTGGGGTCGAACGGCTCGTCGGGCAGCATGATGCCGGCGTTATTGATCAAAATGTCCAGCGACTCGACCTCGCTGGCGGCCGCCTGGACCTGTGCCGGGTTGGTGACATCCAATGTCAGGGGTGTCACCCGCGGGTCGGGGTGTCGCAGGGGCTGTCGGGTACCGGCGTAAACGTGCTTCGCGCCCCAGGCGAGCGCTTCGTCGGCCAGCGCCTTACCGATGCCGCGGTTCGCCCCGGTCACCAACACGATCTTGCCTTTGATGGTCATGTCGCAGCTCCGGTCGTGGGTAGGTGGGGTCTGCTCAGGGCACCAGTGCGAGTTTGCCGACGGTGGTGCGCGCCTCGAGTTCCGCGAGCACCTTCGGCCCCTCGGCCAGCTCACGGCTGGCGGGTTGACCGGGGCCGAGCACACCGGCGGCCAGCAGCGTGAACATCTCGGTCATGACCTCGCGGAAGATCCGTGGTGCGGACTGGATGAGGATGCCGATGTTCAGGCCGATGAGCTGGACCTGGTGCTTGTAGACGAGATCCCAGTTCGTGACGGCCGCCTCACCGCCGGCCAGGCCGTAGACGACCACGCGGCCGGTGACTCGCTTGGCCGCGGCCAGGCTGGCCTCAAGAGTGTCGCCGCCCACCGACTCCAGAACCAGGTCGGCGCCTGCGCCGTCGGTCAGTCGCAGCACCTCGGCTGCGATGTCGGCGCGGCGGGAGTCGATCACGTGGTCGGCCCCCAGCGCCCGGACCACCTCATGCTTGCCTGGCGAGGCTGCGGCGATCACCGTAGCGCCGCAGTGCTTGGCCATTTTCACTGCGGCCTGGCCCGTCCCACCGGCCGCTGCATGGATCAGCACGGTCTGTCCGGCGCGAACCTGGCCGAGTGGTTTGAGGGCTGCCAACGCGGTCGGCCAGGACACCACCATTCCCAACGCCTGCTCGTCGGCCCAACCTGCCGGCACCGGGACCGCACCGGCCGCGGGCAGCACCATGTACTCAGCGAAGGCGCCTCCCCGGATGCCGACGCCGATGACGTGAGCGCCGGGCGCTACCCCGGAAACCCCCTGCCCAACGGCGATGACCTCGCCGGCGCCCTCAATGCCGGCCAGGTATGGCGGCTGTGGGCCACCCGCGAACGTGCCGCGGGACTGGGAGATGTCGACGAAGTTCACGCCGGCGGCGGCGACCCGGATCAGCACCTCGCCCGGGCCGGGCCTCGGCACCGGCGCGTCGGTGACAAGGCGAAGTCCCTGAGGGCCGTCCAGGGATGCCTGCTGCAGGGCGCGCATCGTTGCGGGAATGCTCATGACCATCCGTTCGGGTTTGTTTATCGATCGGCAAACAAACTCTGCCACGCCTCCCCCACCGGGTCAACGTAAACTTGGTCGAACGACAAACAACCACGGAGACACCCCGATGGCTACTCGCGGCCGGCCGCGCACGTTCGACCCCGACACCGCCCTGCGGCAAGCACTCGACCTGTTCTGGGAACGGGGCTACGAGGGCACCTCACTCAGCGACCTGGCCCAGGCGATGGGGATCGCCTCAGCCAGCATCTACGCCTGCTTCGGCAGCAAGGCGGACCTGTTCCGCCAGGTCATGGAGCTCTACGGCGCGACCGCTGGCGCGCCACCCAGGCGCGCCCTGAACGAGCACCCGACCGCCCGAGCCGCGATCCACGCCATGCTGCGCGCTACCGCGGATCAGATCACCCGCCCCGACGCACCGCACTACTGCATGCTGATCCTCGCCGCACCCACCGGCGCCGTCGAGAACCACGCGGTCCGAGAGTTCCTGGCCGGCATTCGGCGCTCGCAGTTCACCGCCATCAGAGACCGACTCGTCTGCGGCCTCGCCGACGGGGACCTCACGGCGTCGGACGCCAGCGTTGACGCCATCGCTCGCTACTACGCCACAGTGGTGCAGGGCCTCTCCCTACAAGCCCGCGACGGCGCGACCCGCACCGAACTGGAAGCGGTCATCACCTGTGCGATGGCCGGATGGGATCTGCTCACCTCCGCGGAATCGTAACCTTGTCCGCCTGTCGGCGGGGGCCGGCATGCGGCCGCGGTCGGTCGACGCCATCGCCGTGGCGTTCCGGGATTTCGACACGGCGGATCGGATTCTCGGGTTGGGCCGTAACGCCGCCCGTGCGGTGCGGGCAGGGGTGTTGACCGAGCGGGCCGTCCAGCCGTGGCTTCAGCGTCTGGCGGACGGTCCCCTGCTGGCCGGGTTCACGTTCTACATCGTCACCGCTGAAGTCTGACGAGCCGCGCCGAACGTGTGCTGAGCCCCGCGTCGGTGACGCGACGCCCGCCGGCTCACCTCTGCCAATCCCGTCGAGACCGATCACGGCCGTACTGGTTCGTCCCACCGGGTGAATGCTGCCGTCACCTACCGGCCGCGCGCACTTACGGCTCGCCGTCCCCACCGGCTAGACCGGGCCGCATGCCGGAGCACGCTTCCGCGTGCCGGTGGGAGGAGGTGAGCACCCGTGCGGATCCAGTGCCCCACGGCCGTGTTCGACGGCGCCGAGGCAGTGGCGGATGCGATCCTGTACGAGGGCTACCTGCTCTACCCGTATCGGCGATCATCGGTCAAGAACCGGGTCCGCTGGCAGTTCGGTGTTCTCGTGCCTCCCGCGTGGGGGGAAGCGCACGGCCTGGTCGACAGCGGTGTCGCGGGCTCGGCCGAGTCGTCGTGGCAGCGGACCGAATGCCTGATGGAGGCGCAGGACACGGCGATCGTCCGGATCCGGTTACGGTTCCTCCAGCTGCAGCGCAAGGTGACCGAGCTGGGCACGACCGACGGCGGGTACCGACCGGTCGACCGGATCGACGTCGGTGGCCGCACGGAGTTGAGCTTCGACGAGGCGGTGCCGAGGGAGTTCGACATCGAGGCGTCGGTCGGCGACCTGCGGCGTGGTCGACGCTTCGACGTGGATGTGCCCGGCGGAGAGGACGTCGAGCCGTTGCTCGACGACCGGGGCGAGCCGCTCGGGCGGGTGGTACGCCGGAGGTGGCCGTTGTCCGCCTCGGTCGCGGTCTCCGCCGTCGCGGCTCCGGCGCCCTTCCGGTTGCTGCGGCTCGCCGTGCAGGTCGAGAACACGGATCGGACTACGCCGGCGGCCAGCCCTCGGGACGAGGCGCTGCGCAGCTGCCTGCTCGCGGCGCACACGCTGGCCAGCGTCAGTCGGGGACGATTCCTGTCGCTGCTCGACCCGCCCGAATGGGCGACGCAGGCGGCCCGGGAGTGCCGCAACGTGCACACCTTCCCGGTGCTCGCCGGCGCACCCGGCACCGCCGATGTCATGCTCTCCGCGCCGATCATCCTCTACGATCACCCGCGGATCGCGCCGGAGAGCCCCGGGGACCTGCACGACGCGACCGAGATCGACGAGATCCTGTCGCTGCGTACCCTCACGCTGTCCGATGCCGAGAAACGAGAGGCACGGGCGACCGATCCCCGCGCGGCCGCGATCGTCGACCGTGTCGATGTGATGCCGCCCGAGGTGCTGGAACGGTTGCACGGCGCGATCCGGTCCCTGGAGCCAGTCCCCCGGACGGACGACTCCGCGACCGAGCCGGAGCGGGAGTCGGGCGCGGGGGTCACGGCGGAGACGGAGACGGTCCTCGTCGCGGGGATCCGGCTGACGCGCGGTAGCCGGGTCCGGTTGCGGCCTCGCCGGCGCGGCACCGATGCGCACGACATGTTCCTGGAGGGCCGTACCGCTCGGGTGGAGCAGGTGCTGCTCGACGTCGACGGGTCGCGGTTCCTGGCCGTGACCGTGGACGACGACCCGGGCGCGGAGCTGCACCAGTGGTACGGGCGCCTGCGGCATTTCCGCCCGGAAGAGGTGGAGCCGCTGGCCGGGGAGGGGGCGGCGCAGTGACCGGCGACGGCGGAGGTCGGATCCTGGTCGCCGGGATCGGCAACATTTTCCTCGGCGATGACGCCTTCGGCGTGGAGGTGGTACGGCGTCTCGGGGACGTCGTCCTACCGCCGTCGGTGGATGTGTCCGATTACGGGATCCGCGGGATGCATCTGGCCTACGATCTGCTGGACGGCCACCACGACGTGCTGGTGATGGTGGACGCGCTGCCGCTGGACGAGCCGCCCGGGACGCTGGCCGTCCTCCAGGTGGATCTCGATGACCCCGGCTGGACCCTGCGGCCGGCGGACGTGTTGGAGGCGCCGGCCGCCGACGGGCACGGCATGGATCCGGAGTCGGTGCTGCGCCTGCTGCGCGGTCTGGGCGGCGGGGTCGACCGGATCCTCGTCGTGGGTTGCCAGCCGGCGGTCCTCGACGAGCAGATGGGGTTGTCGGCTCCCGTCGCCGCCGCGGTCGATGAGGCGGTCGGGATGGTGGTCGGGATCGTCGGCGAGGAGGCCGCGCGGCTCGACGCGCCACCGGGCCGGCAGGAGAACTCGCACGGCACAGCAGCCGAGAGGGGGGTGACCGCGGATGCATGAGACAGGTCTTTCCGAGGCGATCGTGGCGGCGGCCGTACGCAGGGCCGCGGGGCGCCGGGTCACCGGCCTGCGGGTGCGGATCGGCGGCCACACCATCGACCGTGATGTCGTCGCGCAGGGCGTTCAGGTGGCCGCGGTCGGCACGGTGGTGGCGGACGCCGTCCTTGACCTGGTGCTGGAACCGATGACGGTGCAGTGCCACGGCTGTGGTCGTAGCGGGCGCGTCGAGGACCACCTCGCGATGGTGGCCTGCTCCGGCTGCGGGAGCGTCGACATCGAGGTCACCGGCGACGATGACGTGGTCCTGGAGTCCATCACGGTCGACGGCCTCGGGGTGGGAGCGGTCTGATGGACGCCACCGAGTTGCTGCGGCATGACCACCGCGTGGTGGAACAGCTGTTCCGGGACTATCGGGCGGCGAAGTCCGACGCCCAGCGACGCGGCGTGGTGGAGATCCTCGTCCGCGAGCTGTCGAAGCACGCCGCGCTGGAGGAGGTCCTCTTCTACCCGTTCGCCGCGAAGGTGTTGGCGGACGGGCAGGTCGACCGGCACCTCGCCGAGCATGCGCCGGTCAAGGAACTGCTCCTCGAACTGGACCGTTGCCGGGCCGGCGACCCCGCGCAGGACGAGCTGATGGAGCGACTGGCGTCCGCCGTCGCCCGGCATGTGCGGGACGACGAGGACGACCTAATGCCGCTGTTGTGCGCCCGCGCGGACGAGCAGGCCCTGCGTGAGTTGGGGCAGGAGATCGACCAGGGCAAGCAGCGGGCCCCGACGCGACCGCATCCGCACGCGCCGGACAAGCCGCCGGCGTTGGCCCTCGCGGCGCCGCTGGCCGCCATCTACGACCGGCTACGGGACCGGATGCAAGGGAGGCCACGGACATGACACGCAGCATGCGCGACACCAGCGCGGTGATCCCGCAGGAGAACGGGTTCGACGAGGTCACCGTCCTGTGGATCTCGGAGGGCATGAGTTGTGACGGCGACTCGGTGTCCATGACGGCCTCCGGCCAGCCGGCGATCGAGGACATCGTGCTCGGGCTCGTTCCCGGTCTGCCGAAGGTCAACCTGCACAACAAGGTGTTGTCGCCGGCGGCCGGTGGTGAGGAGTTCCTGGCGCCGTACCGCCGGGCGGCCCGTGGCAAGATGGCCGAGCCGTTCATCCTGGTGATCGAGGGTTCGATCCCGAACGAGAACATCAACGGCGAGGGGTACTGGACGTCGTTCGGCAATGACGAGAAGACCGGTGAGCCGCTGACCCTGAACTGGTGGATCGATCAGCTGGCGCCGAAGGCGTGGGCGGTCGTGGCGGCCGGCACCTGTGCGACGTACGGCGGCATCCATGCCATGGCGGGCAACCCGACGGGGTGCATGGGCCTGGCCGACTACCTCGGGTGGGACTTCCGCTCCCAGGGTGGCCTGCCGATCGTCAACGTGCCTGGCTGCCCGATCCAGCCGGAGAACTTCATGGAGACCCTGACCTGGGTGCTCTACCACGCCGCCGGCTCGGCGCCGCCCCCGCCGCTGGATCACATGCTGCGGCCGCAGTGGCTGTTCGGCAAGACGGTGCACGAGGGCTGCGACCGGGCCGCGTACTACGAGCAGGCCGACTTCGCCAAGGACTACAACTCGCCCAAGTGCCAGGTGAAGATCGGCTGCTGGGGGCCGGTCATCAACTGCAACGTGCCGAAGCGCGGCTGGATGGGTGGCGTGGGTGGCTGCCCGAACGTCGGGGGGATCTGCATCGGCTGCACGATGCCGGGGTTCCCCGACAAGTTCATGCCGTTCATGGACATGCCGCCCGGTGGCAGCCTGTCCACGTTGCTGATCAAGCCGTACGGCGCGCTGATCCGCCGCCTGCGCGGCATCACCAACGTCACCGCCAACCGGGAACCGAAGTGGCACCACAACGGTCCGGAGCTCACCAGCGGCTACAACCCCCGGTGGCGCCCGTACGGTCCGGCGGATCCCCGGCGTCAGGCCGCAATCGAGAGGAACAGACCGTGACCGCGACGAAACCGAAGCCGGCCACCGCCCAGAAGCCCGGCGAACTGGTGGAGATGGCGTGGGACCCGATCACCCGGATCATCGGCAACCTCGGCGTCTACACGAAGATCGACTTCGCCAACCGGGTGGTCGCCGAATGCCACACCACGTCGTCGCTGTTCCGCGGCTACTCGGTGTTCATGAAGGGGAAGGATCCGCGCGACGCCGGCTTCATCACTAGCCGGATCTGCGGCATCTGCGGCGACAACCACACCACCTGCTCCGTCTACGCGCAGAACATGGCGTACGGCATCAAGACCCCGCCCCTGGCCGAGTGGATCATCAACCTCGGCGAGGCCGCCGAGTACATGTTCGACCACACGCTGTTCCAGGACAATCTGGTCTTCGTCGACTTCTGCGAGGCGATGGTCAAGCAGACCAACCCAAGTGTGCTCGCCCGCGCGGAGAAGACCGCCGCGCCCGGTCGGGACATCCACGGCTATCGGACGATCGCCGACCTCATGCGGGCCTACAACCCGTTCGAGGGCGAGGTCTACAAGGAGGCGCTGAAGGTCAGCCGGACGACGCGGGAGATGTTCTGCCTGATGGAGGGCCGGCACGTCCACCCGTCGACGGTCTATCCCGGCGGTGTCGGCACGATGCCCCAGCCGACGCTGTTCACCGACTACCTGAGCCGGCTGATCAGCATCCTGGACTTCGTCAAGAAGGCCGTCGCCATGAACGACGACATCTTCGACTTCTGGTACGAGGCCCTGCCCGGCTACGAGGAGGTCGGCCGCCGCCGGGTCCTGCTCGGCTGCTGGGGCGCGTTCCAGGATCCCGACGTGGTCGACTACCGGTACGAGACCATGACGAACTGGGGACGGGCGATGCACGTCACGCCCGGCATCGTCGTGGACGGCAAGCTGCTCACCACCGACCTGGTCGACATCAACCTCGGCATCCGCATCCTGCTCGGCAGCTCCTACTACAAGGACTGGGTCGGCGAGGAGGAGCCGTTCGTCAGCCACGACCCGCTCGGCAACCCGGTCGACATCCGCCACCCCTGGAACCAGACCACCCTCCCCGACCCGGGCAAGCGCGACTTCGGCGACAAGTACAGCTGGGTGATGAGCCCCCGCTGGTTCGACAGGAGCAGCGGAGAGCACCTCGCGCTCGACACCGGCGGCGGCTGCTTCGCCCGGCTGTACACCACGGCGCTGGCAAAGATGGTCGACACCCCGTACGTCAAGTCGACCGGGAACAGCGTGCTGATCTCGCTGCCGAAGAGCCAGAAGCTGCCCGAGATGACGTTGGAGTGGAAGATCCCGCGCTGGTCGAACGCGCTGGAGCGGGACCGGTCACGGGCCTACTTCATCGCGTACGCCGCGGCGATGTCGCTGTACTTCCTGGAACGGGCCATGGATCGGATGCGCGGCGGCGACATGCGGGTCTTCGCCGAGTTCGACGTGCCGGACGAGGCCATCGGCTGCGGCTTCCACGAGGCCGTGCGGGGCACGCTGTCGCACCATCTCGTGATCCGGGACCGCAAGATCGCCAACTACCACCCGTACCCGCCGACGCCGTGGAACGGCAGCCCCCGCGACAGCTACGGCACTCCCGGTCCCTACGAGGACGCGATCCAGAACACCCCCATCTTCGAGGAGAACGGCCCGGACAACTTCAAGGGCGTGGACATCATGCGGGCGGTGCGCAGTTTCGATCCCTGCCTGCCGTGCGGGGTGCACATGTACGTCGGCGGCGGCCGTACCCTCAAGAAGATCCACTCGCCGATGTTCGGCGCGTCGCATGGGTGAGCAGCCGGATGCCCCGCGGCTCGACGACGCGGCCGTCGAGCCGCGGCTGGCCCGCCTGGACGCCCTGCTCGGCCAGCTCGAGCAGACCCCCGGCCGCACCGCCGACCTGGCTCTGGAAGCGGTCGAGACGCTGACCGAGGTGTACGGCGAGGCGCTGGCCCGGGTCACCGACCTCGCCGCCGACACCCCCCACGCGCTCGACCGGCTCACCAGCGACGAGCTGCTGCGACACCTGCTGCTGTTGCACCACATCCACCCGGACCCGCCCGAGCGACGGGTGGCCCGGACGGTGGACGACCTTCGGCCGCAGTTGCGTACGCAGGGCGCCGAGATCGCGTTCGTCGGCGTCCAGGACGGGGTGGCGAGGATCAGCCTGTCGGCGAGTTCGTGCGGCGGCGGGGCCGCGCTGCGTGACCTCGTACGGGAACAGGTGTTGACGTTCGCGCCGGAGCTGTCCGCGGTCGACGTGGTGGCACCCGTGCCGGCTCCAGCGCTGATCCCCCTCGCCGCCCTGTGGCAGCGGCCGGACCGGACCGACGCGGCGACGGTGCACGAGGTGGGGCGGGTCGCGGGCCCGCTGCCGTCGGGTGGCACGGCATGACAGCGGGTGCCCTGCACCGGGCGATCCGCCGCGCGAGGGGGCGCACGAACCCGGTCGAGCGCTGCGGCATGTGCGCCGGGCCGGTCGGCTCGGAGCACCGGCACGTGTGGGACGAGCAGGACGGCGGGCTGATGTGCGCCTGCACGGCGTGCTCGCTGCTGTTCACCCGCGAGGCGGCCGGCGCCGGGCGGTACCAGCTCGTCCCCGCCCGGGGCAGACGGTTGACGGGTCCGTCCGTGGACGAGCTGGGTGTGCCGGTCGGGTTGGTGTTCTTCGTCAAGCAGCGGGACGGCCGGGTGCTCGCGCACTACCCGAGTCCGCTGGGCACCACCGAGTCGGAGATCGATGCCGGCGCCTGGCGGGCCGTCGAGGCCCGGTCACCCGCGTTGGCGGAGCTGAAGCCGCGGGTCGAGGCGTTCCTGGTGTGGACGGGCAACCAACGCGGTGGCGACCAACAGTGGGTGGTGCCGGTCGACGACTGTTTCCGGCTCGTCGCGCTGGTCCGCCAGCACTGGACGGGCATGTCGGGGGGAAGCGCCGTCTGGCGGGAGCTTCCCCGGTTCTTCGAGGAACTCGGCCGGCGACATGACCCGCCGCCGGGCAACGACGGATGAAGGAGGCGGGGATGGGCGAGATCCGAGTGGGCGATCCCGATGTCGAACTCGACGCACCGGCACACACCAAGGGCGTGGAGGAGGGCAACTCGCGGCGGAGGGAGCAGTCCGGCCATCAGGACGACGGGACGGTGGACGCGCGCCGCTCGACCGGTATCCGGCCGAAGAAGCACGACCCGATCCTGCCGATCATGCCGAACCTGCCGCCGGGCTGAGCGGGCCCGGACCCGAAGGAGTGAGCTGTGCGCAAGCTGTTGCTGCTGGTGGCCGGCGTGGCCGTGGCGGGGATGTTCTGGAAGGAACTTCCCGCGCTGCGCCGCTACATCAAGATCGAGAAGATGTGAGCGGAGAGGACGGACAGGTCGATGTGCCTTGGCATCCCGGGTGAGATCGTCGAGATCAAGGCCGGCCACGACGACCTCGCCATCGTCGACGTCGTGGGGGTCCGGCGGGCGATCAACATCGGTCTGCTCGGCCCCGACCAGATCGGTATCGGCGACTGGGTGCTCGTACACGTGGGGTTCGCCATGTCGAAGATCGACGAAGCGGAGGCGGCCGCCACCTTGGAAATGTTGAACGGTCTCGGGCAGGCGTACACCGACGAGTTGCAGGCGCTCGCCGAATCCGACATCACCTAGGAAAGATTGAGATGCGTTTCGTCGACGAGTACCGCGACGCGGACAAGGCCCAGGCGTTGGCCACGGAGATCGCCGCGTTGTGCGAGCCGGGGCGGCAGTACAAGTTCATGGAGGTCTGCGGCGGGCACACGCACACCATCTACAAGCACGGGATCGAGGACTACCTGCCGGAGAACGTCTCGCTGGTGCACGGGCCGGGGTGCCCGGTCTGTGTCATTCCGATGGGCCGGGTGGACGATGCCATCGCCATCGCCCACGAGCCGGGCGTCATCATGACGGCGTTCGGCGACATGATGCGGGTCCCGGGCGGGAACGGCTCCTTCCTGGACGCCAAGGCCGCCGGGGCGGACATCCGGATGGTGTACTCGCCGCTGGACGCCCTGAAGATCGCGCGGACCAACCCGGACCGCAAGGTGGTCTTCATGGCGATCGGGTTCGAGACCACCTCGCCGTCGACCGCCATGACGGTGCTGCGGGCCGCCGCCGAGGGCATCGACAACTTCTCGGTCTTCTGCAACCACGTCACGATCCTCCCGGCGATCAAGGCGATCCTCGACTCACCGGACCTGCGTCTGGACGGTTTCCTCGGGCCCGGGCACGTCTCCACCGTCATCGGTTGCCGGCCGTACGAGTTCATCGCCCGCGACTACGGCAAGCCGCTGGTATGTGCCGGGTTCGAGCCGCTGGATCTGCTGCAGTCCGTCTACATGCTGCTCACCCAGCTCGCCGAGGGACGCCGCGAGGTGGAGAACCAGTACACGCGGGTGGTGCCCTGGGAGGGGAACCTGCGGGCGCTGGGGGCGATCGGCCAGGTCATGCAGCTGCGCCCGTACTTCGAGTGGCGCGGCCTCGGTTTCATCTCGCACTCCGCGCTGCGGATGCGTGACGAGTACGCCGCGTACGACGCCGAGCGGATCTTCGAGGTTCCCGGGGTGCGCGTGGCGGACCCGAAGGCATGCCAGTGCGGCGAGGTGCTCAAGGGGGTGCTCAAGCCCTGGGAGTGCAAGGTGTTCGGCACCGCCTGCACACCGGAGACGCCCATCGGCACGTGCATGGTCTCCTCGGAGGGCGCCTGCGCCGCCTATTACAACTTCGGCCGCTTCACGCGGCAGCGGCTGACCGAGGCGGCGCGGGTATGACGACGGAACGTACGGCCGGCCGGGCCGAGCGGGCGGTGGCCGGGGCCGAGGTGAGCATCGAGCCGGGGCTGCTGTCGCCGGAGCAGCAGGTGCTGCGGCGGATCGACCGGGCGCGCCTGCGCGCGCCGAGGATCAGGGAGAGCCGGATCACGCTCGCGCACGGGGCGGGCGGGAAGGCGACGCACAGCCTGATCGAAGGGCTGTTCGTCGACGCGTTCCGCAACCCGACGTTGGAGGAACTCGACGACGGCGCGGTGCTGTCCGTGGGCAGCACCCGGCTGGCCTTCACGACCGACTCGTACGTGGTGTCGCCGCTGTTCTTCCCGGGCGGCGACATCGGCGACCTCGCCGTCAACGGCACCGTCAACGACCTGGCGGTAAGCGGCGCCCGCCCGCTGTACCTGTCGGCCGGGTTCATCCTGGAGGAGGGTTTTCCGGTCGCCGACCTGCGGCGGATCGTCACCTCGATGGCCGCCGCGGCGCAGCGCGCCGGGGTCCAGGTCGTCACCGGCGACACGAAGGTGGTGCAGCGGGGCAAGGCCGACGGCTGCTACGTCAACACGACGGGCGTCGGTGTGCTGGCGCGGCCGGTGTCGCTGGGCTGCTCGCACGTCCGCGCCGGTGACGTGGTCATCGTCTCCGGTCCGATCGGCGACCACGGTGTCACGATCATGCTCGCCCGCGGCGAGTTGGACATCGCGGCCGACCTGGCCTCGGACACCGCGGCGCTGCACGGTCTGGTGGATGTCCTGCTGGACGCGGCTCCCGGGGTGCGACTGCTGCGGGACGCCACCCGGGGCGGGGTGGCGACGATCCTCAACGAGGTGGCCCAGGCGACCCGGCTCGCCGTCGTGGTCGACGAGGCGTCGGTACCCGTGCGTCCCGCCGTGACCGGCGCCTGCGAGTTGCTCGGCATCGACCCGCTCTACGTGGCCTGCGAGGGACGTTTCGTGGCCGTGGTGGACGGCACGCAGGCGGAGGCGGCCCTGGCGGCGCTGCGCGGCCACCCGCTCGGGGACGGCGCGGCGGTTATCGGCCGGATCGCCGCCGACCCGCCCGGCATGGTGTTGCTCAGGACGGCGTTCGGCGGCACCCGGGTGGTGGACATGCTGGTCGGGGATCCACTCCCCCGCATCTGCTGACGCCGGTTCCCGCTCAGGCGGTGGGAACGGCCCGGGCCGCGGCCACCACGGCCTGGCCGAGGGAGATCCCGCCGTCGTTCGGCGGCACCCGGGAGTGCACGAGGACGCGGAAGCCGTCCTGCTCCAGCCCGCTGCTCACCCGGTCGAGCAGCAGCATGTTCTGGAAGACCCCGCCGGAGAGCGCGACGGTGGCCAGGCCGCGGCTGTCCCGGACGGCGCCGGCGGCCCGTACCACGGCGTCGGCCAGGCCATGGTGGAACCGCGCGGCGACCCGGCCGGGATCCACGTCGGCGAGCAGGTCGTCGACGACGCAGCGCACCAGTGCGTGTCCGACGTCCTGGAGCGGGACCGGGCCGGCCGCCTCGACCCGGTAGCCGCCCCGCTCGTCGGGATCGGCCCGCTGCTCCAGGGCGATGGCGGCCTGCCCCTCGTAGGTGACCCGGTCATGCAGGCCGAGGATCGCCGAGACGGCGTCGAACAGCCGACCGACGCTGGAGGTTCGGGGTGCGTTCGTGCCACGCCGCGCCATGGCCACCGCCGCCCGCCACCGCCGCTCCTGCCGGCGGGCCACCGCCAGGTCGGGCACCGCGTCGCCGTAGATGTCGTCCAGGTAGGCCGCCGCCATCCGCCACGGCTCGCGGACCGCCGCGACCCCGCCGGGCATCGGTACGGCGGCCAGATGGCCGACCCGCTCGAAGCCGGCCAGGTCCGCGATGAGCAGTTCCCCTCCCCACAGGGTGCCGTCGGTGCCGAAGCCGAGCCCGTCGAAGGCGACGCCGATCACCGGGCCGGGGTCGCCGTTGTCGGCCAGGCAGGACGCGATGTGGGCGTGGTGGTGCTGGACGCCGACCAGTTCGACGTCGGCGCGCTGCAGCGCGTACTTCGTCGACAGGTACTCAGGATGCAGATCATGGGCGACGACCTGGGGCCGGATGTCGAAGAGCCGGGTGAAGTGCGAGATTCCGTCGGTGAACGCCTGCAGCGTCTCGAAGTTCTCCAGGTCTCCGATGTGGTGGGACACGAACGCGCGCCGCCCCTTCGCCACGCAGAAGGTGTTCTTCAGCTCCGCACCGCAGGCCAGCACCGGCCGGTCGAAGCGCCACGGCAGGGTGACCGGCGCGGGGACGTAGCCGCGGGAGCGCCGCACCGGCAGCTCACGGCCCCGAAAGACCCGCACCACCGAGTCGTCGGTGCGAACGTGGATGCGCCGGTCGTGGGTCAGGAAACCGTCGGCGATGCCCGCGAGCCGTTGGTGGGCGTCGTCGTCGCGGTGCACGATCGGCTCGTCGGAGACGTTTCCGCTGGTCAGCACGATCGGTGTGCCGAGCCGCCGGAGCAGCAGATGGTGGAGCGGGGTGTACGGCAACATCACGCCCAGGTCGCGGTTGCCGGGCGCCACCGACGCGGCGACCGGGGCGTCGGGACGGCGCGGCAGCAGCACCACGGGCCGTCGGGAGCCGGTGAGCACCGGCACGGCCGCCGGCGGCACGTCGACCAGGGTGCGTGCCGCCTCCAGGTCGGCGGCCATCAGGGCGAACGGCTTCTCCTCGCGGTGCTTGCGGGCGCGCAGCGTCGAGACGGTCCGCTCGTCGTCGGCGCGGGCGGCCAGGTGGTAGCCGCCCAGACCTTTGACCGCGACGATCCGGCCGTGCCGCAGCCACCGTACGGTGGTGTCCAGCGGATCGCCGGGCACCGGGGCGCCGCCGGCGCCGACGAGTCGGAGGGCGGGACCGCACCGGGGGCAGCACACCGGCTCGGCGTGGAAGCGCCGGTTTCCCGGGTCGGCGTACTCGGCGGCGCAGTCGGCGCAGAGGGCGAAGGCCGCCATGGTGGTGGTACGGCGGTCGTACGGCACGTCCTCGACGATCGTGAATCGCGGGCCGCAGTTGGTGCAGTTGGTGAACGGGTAGCCGTGGCGCCGGTCGCTCGGATCGGACAGCTCGCCGAGGCAGTCCGGGCAGGTGGCGTTGTCCGGGGAGATCAGGGCTTCCCGGCCGGCGCCGGTGACGCTGGTGACGATGGTGAATCCGGGCCGGCCGTTCGGCGGGACCACGGCGGTGGTGAGCCGTTCGACCTGAGCCAGTGCCGGTGCGCGCCGGCTGAGGTCGGCGAGGAAGGCTCCCAGCCGCTCCCCGTCCCCTTCGACCTCGACGAAGACGCCCGCGGTGTCGTTGCCGACGAATCCGGCCAGGTGGTACTCGGTGGCCAGGGCGTGCACGAACGGCCGGAAGCCGACTCCCTGCACGATGCCTTCGACGCGGACGTGCACCCGCCGCGGGCCGGCCAGGGCCATGGCGCGCTCCTCAGAGTTCGTCGGCCAACGCCTGCTGGGTGAGTTCCCAGAGCACGTGGTAGAGCGTCGTCTGCGCCTCCTGGACCCGGTGCACGGACGGCGAGGGCACCACGAAGAGGTGGTCGATGTCGTCGGATTCGGCCATCCGGCCGCCGTCGTACCCGGCGATGCCGATGGTGAGCATGCCGCGCCGGGCCGCCTCGCCGAACGCCCGCAGGACGTTGTTCGATCCCCCGCTGGTGGACAACCCCACGGCGATGTCCCCGGTACGGCCGAACGCCGCGACCTGCCGGGCGAAGACCACCTCGAAGCCGACGTCGTTGGACAGGGCCGTGATCAGCGCGACGTCGTGGGTCAGCGAGATGGCCGGCAGCGGGCGGGCGGCCGTCGGCGGGTGCAGGTACAGCTGCGCGATGTCCTGGGCGTCGGTGCTGCTTCCCCCGTTGCCGAAGGCGAACAGCGTGCCGCCGGCCTGGAAGGCCGCGGCGCACTGGCGGGCGCAGTCGAGCAGCCGCGGCCCGTGCCGGCCGACGAGGGACTCGCGGAGCGCGACGATCTCCGCCGCCTTCTCCGTGGTGGATCGCGCGACGGCGGCGAGTACCGCGTCCACGTCGGTGGGCTGGGTGTCCAGGAACGGGTAGAGCGCCCCGATGGCGCCCTCGACCCCGGCGCTCATGAGTTCTTCTCCACGACCGCGATGGCCTCCTTGGCGTGTATGAGCACGACGTCGCCGGGTCCCGCGTCGACCAGGGCCACGCTGACCTCCTCCGGTCCGGCGTCCGTGTCCACCACAGCCAGGCCGTCCGCCGAGACTTCCCGTACGCGGGCGGCGACCGCCGTGTCGGAACACGTGATGCACACGTCGTCGTGGCATTCCGGTGGGGTCCCGGCTGTCGGCGCGGGCTGCGAGGTCACCGGGCCGCCTCCGGTTCCAGCAGGCCGGGCTGTTCGAAGAACACGTGCACCAACTCCCACAGGATGTGATAGATCGTCACGTGCACCTCCTTCACGATGCACGGGTCGTCGGTATGGGCAACGATGATGTGGTCGGCGACCGCGTCGCGAGCGATGTCACCGCCGTCGGCGCCGAGGAGCCCGACGGTGAGCAGGCCGAGGTCGCGGGCCGCTGCCAGACCCTGCCGGACGTTGGCGCACCGGCCGTCGACGGACAGTCCGAGCGCGATGTCCTCCGGCGCCGCCAGCAGGCGCAGCTGCGCGGCGAACACCTCGTCGAAACCCTCCGCCCGGGCGATCCCGGTGAGGCTCGCGGCGTCGCTGGTCAGCGAGATCGCCGGCAGGGCCCGCTTGCCGACGATGACCGGGTGAACGAACTCGACCACGACGTGCTGGGCATCGGTCGCCGGGCCGCCGTTGCCGAAGACGATCAGCTTGCCGCCGCGATGGAAGCGGATCGCCATCTCGTAGCAGGCGCGCGCGATCCGCGCGGCGTCACCGGCGAGCGATTCTCCGGGTGCGACGCGACGGGCGAACGCGCGGTGAACTGCCGGAAGCACGGGCGAAGGCATGGGTTCTCCGTTCAGCGCCGGGAGGCCGCGTAGGGATCACGGGTCGCGCCGGGTGGCCCTGCCAAGGCGACCGCCGAGCGCTGCAGGCAGGCCCCGATGATCTGGTGGAGTTGCGCGAGACTGGCGAGGCACGAGCGGAGATCGTCGTGGCCCTTGGCCGTCAGCTGGTAGCACCGGCGTGCCGGCCCTGCCCCGGCGGTCTCCCACCCGGAGATCAGCGACCGGTCGCGTTCCAGGCCACGCAGGACCCGGTAGACGTGGCCCGGTTCCACATCGGGCAGTCCCAGCGCCCTGAGTCGGTCGATCAGGTCGTACCCGTGCCCGGAACGCTCGAAGAGCAGGAGCAGCAGGAACGGGTGCAGCAGGCCCCGCACCTCGCGTCCGTGCACGTCAGCCCCTTCCGTCGGCGGTACGCACCGTGAAGCTAAGCACACCTTTCATACCCATAGTGGCGATTGGTGCGTTTCGGATCCGACGATGTGGATGCCTGAGGCCGAGAGCGGGACCGGCGGCCCTCGCCTCGCCGGTGTGTGGCCGGTCGCCGTCGGGCCGGGTCGGGCCGCTGCGGCGTCGCACCGGCCCGGCCAGACCTGTTCCGGACACCGGAGGGCTCACCCAACGGCGGCACCGAACCATCGGGGCACGTGGTTTCGCAGGTCCTGCTGATCGTCGCCCACCCACGCCACGTGGCCGTCCGGCCGCAGCAGCACGGCGGGCACGTCCAATGCCTCGCTGACGTCCACGACGTGGTCGACCCGATCCGCCCACCCCGTCACGGAGAGCCGGCCGGTCTGGTCCAGCAGCAGCCCGCGGCCGCCGTGCATCAGCTCGTAGAGGCGACCGCGCTTCAGCCGCACGTCCCGCATCCGCCGGCCGAGCAGTTCATGCCCCTCGCCGACGTCGTAGCGGACTCCGATCGCGGTGATCTTCTCGATCAGGTACCGGTTCACCTCCTCGAAGTCCATCAGCTCCGACAGCAACCGGCGCACTGACCGGGCGCCCGGTTCCGTGGACAGCAGCTGCATCTGCGCGCGGCTGTTGTCCAGGACGTCGGCGGCCACCCGGTGCCGTTCGGTCTGGTAACTGTCCAGCAGCCCCTCCGGCGCCCAGCCCGCGACCTCGCCGGCCAGCTTCCAGCCGAGGTTGAACGCGTCCTGGAGGCCGAGGTTGAGGCCCTGCCCGCCGGTCGGCGGGTGAATGTGGGCGGCGTCGCCGGCCAGCAGCACCCGGCCCACCCGGTAGCGGTCGGCCAGCCGGGTGGCGTCGCCGAATCGGGAGAGCCAGCGCGGCGAGTGCACGCCGAAGTCGGTGCCGGCGATCCCCCGCAACTGCCGCTTGAACTCCTCGAGGGTCGGCGGGACCGACCGGTCCTCGGCCAACCCCTCGGCGGGCACGACGACCCGGTACACCCCCTCCCCGAGTGGCCCGAGCCCGAACCGCAGCTGGGTCTTGCGGACCTCGGCCACCACGGCGGCCACCATCTCCGGCGGCACGCCCACCTCCATCTCGCCCAGCAGCGTCTCCACCCTGCTCGGCTCGCCGGGGAAGCCGACGCCGAGCAGCTTGCGTACGGTGCTGCGGCCGCCGTCGCAACCGACGAGCCAGCGCGAACGCAGACTTGTGCCGTCGGCCAGCTCGGCGGTCACCCCGTCCTCGTCCTGGCTCAGGCCGACCAGTTGAGCACCGCGCCGGATCTCGGTACCGACCTCGATGGCGTGCTCGTTCAGCAGCCGCTCGATGACGGTCTGCGGGATGCCGAGGATGTAGCCGTGTGCGGTGTCCAGCCGATCAGGCGCGGGCTTGGTGATGGCGGCGAAGATCCCACCGACCGGGTATCGCGTACCGAGCGCGAGGAACCGCTCCAGCAGACCACGCTGGTCCATCACCTCGATGCTGCGCACGTGCAGGCCCAGCGCGCGGACGAACCTGGTCGGCTCCGCCTCCCGCTCCAGCACGAGCACGCGTACGCCGTGCAGCCGCAACTCACCGGCCAGCATCAAGCCGGTCGGTCCACCGCCGGCAATGATCACGTCAAACATGAACCGCCCATTCAGTGAGGTTTGGTTTCGGGCAGATGCTCCGCAGCCCGCCAACGCGCACCCGCTCACGCGTTTCGCGAATTCCTGATTTCCGCAATTGCGGCTTCGGCCGACGATTCTGCATGAGGACCGGGGTCTTGCCGCAAGACCCTCAGTGCGCTATAGGTTGAGAGTGGCGGGAGGTTGAATCTCCCGCCTTTGAAATTGTCGCGCTGCATCTCGTGCAAGCCGGTGGCAAATGGGCCGACGATTTCACCGCACGCGCTGCGGGTGCGTAGCACCGAACGCGGCGGCAGGTCCGAAAGATCCCGCGTACGACAGGCTTCTTGCTCAGCCGCCTCGCCCGGCCCTGCAGTGTGATCAGGAATCAAGAAGCAGGCCCGGTCGGGCCGGGTCTAGCCTTCTCCCAGACGGCCGGCACCACGCCGAGCCGGTGCACCGAACGAGGGAGCCCGAGAATGTCCGCGAAGACCTCCACCGTGTCCGACGGGTTCAGCCCCGAGGAGCGCGCCGCGATGAAGGAGCGCGCCGCCGAGCTGCGCGCCGAGGGCAAGAAGGGCGCCAAGAGGGCCGACGAACTGCAGGCGGTCCTCGACAAGATCGCGGAGATGGCGCCGGAAGACCGTGAGCTGGCCGAGCGCGTGCACGTGACCGTGACCGCCACCGCACCCCAGCTGTCGCCGAAGACCTGGTACGGGATGCCCGCCTACGCCAACGCCCAGGGCAAGATCGTCCTGTTCTTCCAGGACTCGGGGAAGTTCAACTACCGGTACTCGACCCTGGGCTTCCAGGACGCGGCCAACCTCGACGACGGGGACATGTGGCCGGTGGCGTACGCGCTGCAGGGGTGGAGCCCCGCGGTGGAGAAGAAGGTCGTCGCGCTGGTGAAGGCCGCGGTCTCCTGATCCTCGCCACGACCGCGGAGCACTAACGGCTCCCGGCTGGCGGGGCTGCCAGGCCTACGTCGCCGCCACCCACCCCACCAACTGCAGCGCGCTGTGCGGTAGCGGCCCTGACCCGGGTGGGTGGCGCAGGACATCCCGGGATGGGTGAACTAGTCGGCGCCGGTCATCTTCGCCAGTTCCGCGGCGTACTCGGCGTCGGTGAGGGCGCCGCGCTGATGTTGCCGGGTCAACGCGTGGATGTCTCGCCGTCGGTCAGCGGTAAGGGCATCCGGGCCGGCGCGCGGTCGGCTGGCTCGGGCGGACGATCTCGTCGATCGGGTACCGGCAGCGGCGGCGTCCGCCGGCTGATCGGTAGCGGTTGTCTGCTGGCGGCGCTGTGCGTCGTGGAGGTGGGCCTGCAGTATCGCCAGGATCTCGTCATAGTGTTCCGGCCAGGTGGCCAGCCGTCCCAGTTCGGGCCGGAACGTGAACGGCCGGAGGATGTCGCCGCGCTGTAGCGGCGTCTGGACCGACACCCCGTCGGTTCGTTCGATGACGATCGCCAGCCGGCCCATGTCCAGGCCCGCCAGGCTGGCCGTGCCGCTGCGGATGTCCGACACCGACCCCCACGGCACGGTGGTCGTACGCAGCAGCGACCGGGACCGGATGCCGCCATCGCTGACGTAGACGCCGAGCATCGCCCGCCGTGCCACGGTGGCGAGCGCACCGGCCAGCCACACCGCGAGAAGCATCAGCGACGGCGGCGACATCCCCTCGCGCACCGACATGGTCACGACGAGCGCGGCGAAACCAGCCGTCGTGACCACCCCTGGGACGGCGAAGCCGGTCGCGATGTCGAGTGAGTACGGGCGTTCCCATCTACCCATGCCGCCATAGTGGCCAGCGGCGTCCAACGGCTCGCTCGGACGGGTGGGAGGTGCCGTGCCGGCCGCTCCCCCGGGTCCATCGGACCGCGGCCCGGCCGCAGACCGCAGGGGCGCTGTCCGAGCCCCTCGTCAGGGGCGACAGCCGCGTGCCAAGCGGCGGCTGAGCCGGGATGACGGCACGCTACTCGCGGGTGAGGCGCTGTTCGTGCACGCGCAGGGCCAGCGTCGTGGCGTCGAGCAGAGGAGTGGGTACGCCGAGCGCACGGGCCCGGGCAGTGAGGTCGCCGAAGATCTGCTCGGCCTCGGTCGGCTGTCCGGCCATCAGATCGCGGTAGAGGGAGGCGGTGTCGGTCGAGCCCGGCCGGGTCACGAACGCCTGGACGTTGTGCAGGGCCGGCTCCGGCATCGGATGTCCGGCCGCGGCGGCGACGGCCTCGGCCTCGGCGACGACCTGCGGGCCGAGGCGGTCGCCTCCGGGGACCGCCACCGCGTCGCCGACGGAACCGCGCGCCAGGGTGTTGAGCGCCCCGAGGGTGCTGATGAAGACCCACTTGTGCCACATGGCCCGGTGGATGTCCGGTGAGACGGCGAAGTCGAAGCCCGCCCCGTCGAGCACCTCGCCGATCCGGGCGACGCGCTGGGACGCGCCGCCCCGCTGTTCGCCGATCACGATCTCGGCGAGGGTGCCCAGCCGGACGATGTCGCCCTCGGCGTCGAGCGTGGTGAGGACGCGGACCACGCCGCCGAGCACGGCGTCGACGCCGAACCGGGCGTTCAGCACGTCCATGTGCGCCAGGCCGTTGAGGAACGGGATCACCGTCGTGTGTGGGCCGACGGCGGCGGCCACGTCGTCGAGCGCGGCCGGCAGCGTGGTGGCCTTCACCGAGACGAGGACGACGTCGTAGTGCCCGTCGATCTCGGCGGCGGTGAGCAGCCGGGGCGTGAGCACGGTCTCGGCTCCGAGGCCGGTGATGCGCAGGCCGCGTTCGCGGAGCACGTCGGCCCGCTTGGGCCGGACGAGGAAGGTGACGTCCCGGCCGGCCTGCTGGAGTTGGGCGCCGAAGTAGCCTCCGGTCGCGCCCGCCCCGACGACGAGAATCCTCATGCGCCGAGACGTTACTAGTCGAGGCGGTAACAGAACAGGATAGACGAAGTGATCTGGGTTACCGCTTCAACCGGTATCATCGGCTGGTGTCTCAGGAGGAGGACGCCTTCCGGTTCGTCGGTGGGCGGGTGTCGGTGAACTTCACCGCCACCCGCGGCCTGCGGTGGCGAGACCCGAGCGTCGAACGCCTCCCCACCCCGGCCGATCTCGCCCGCTGGTTCGTCGAGGCGGGGCTGGCCGACCTCCCCGTGCCGGTCTCCGCGCCGGCTCTGCGCGGCGCCCGCGAACTGCGCGAGGCCCTCTACCGTCTGATGCGTGGCCAGGCCTGCCAGGAACCGCCGGACCGGCGGGCGATCGACGTGGTGAACCGCTGGGCGGCCAAGGCGCCACCGGCGGTCCAGCTCACGCCGGACGGTACGCGGAAACGGCTCGTGGACCCCACGACCGGTGGGCTGCTGGCGTTCGTGGCGCGCGACGGAGTCGACCTGCTCGCCGGGCCCGACGCCGGTCGGCTGCGGGAGTGCTCCAGCGACACGTGCGCGCTGCTCTACCTGGACACCTCCCGGGCGGGCAACCGCCGCTGGTGCTCCATGGACGCCTGCGGCAGCCGCCACAAGATGGCCCGCTACCGCCGGCGCGCGGTGACCTGACGTCACGTCGGCGCGTGGCCGTGCAGTACCGGGCGGGGCCGCCCAGTCGTCGGCGCTTGAGCGTGGCCGCCCGGCGCAGTCAGACTGGTGGCATGACGCGAGGCATCGCCCTGGTCCGGCGACCCAGTGACCGGCTGGCCGAGGGACTGGTCACCCACATCGAGCGCAGCGACGTGGACGTCGCGCAGGCCCGGCGCCAGCATGAGACGTACCGGAACGCGCTGACCGAAGCCGGCTGGCACGTGCGCGAGGTGTCCCCCGCCGAGGACTGCCCCGACTCGGTGTTCGTCGAGGACACCGTCGTGGTCTGCGACGGCCTGGCCGTGATCAGCCGGCCCGGCGCGCCCCAGCGCCGCCCGGAGACCGCCGGCACGGAGAAGGCGGTGCACGAGGCCGGCCTGGAGGTCGTGCGCATCGAGGCGCCGGGGACGCTGGACGGCGGCGACGTGCTGCAGGTCGGCACCACCGTGTACGTGGGCCCAGGCGGCCGCACCAACGATGAGGGCGTCGCCCAACTGCGCGCCCACCTGGCGGCCCGCGGGCGCACCGTCATCCCGGTCCCGCTGCGCCACGTGCTGCACCTCAAGTCCGCCGTGACCGCGCTGCCCGACGGCACCCTCCTCGCGCTGCCGGAACTGCTCGACACGACCGCGCTGGGTCAGCCCGTACGGCCGGTCGACGAGGAGGCCGGCTGCCACGTCGTACCCCTGGGTGGCGACCTCGTGCTGATGGCCGCCTCGGCGCCGCGCACCGCGGCGCTCGTGGCGGACCTCGGCTTCACGCCGGTCGTCGTCGACATCAGCGAGTACGAGAAGCTCGAGGGCTGCGTAACCTGCCTGAGCGTACTGGTCCCTCGGGTCTGACCCCGTGATCACCTGCCGCGTGGGTGACGGCTTCTTCCCCGTCCAGGTCGAACTGGACGCCGCCGGTGCGCCGGTTGCCGTCCGAGTGAGCGTCGACGGCGGCGAGAAGCAGTCGACGACCTCGGCGACCGCCCGGTCGGGTGCGTCGTGACGCAGCCCGGCCGTCGCGCCCGCGACCTCGGTGTCGTCGTCGGGGCACTGCCCACCGGGCGGCACAACGCGATCACCGATGTCGCCGGCGTGCTGGTGGGGCACACCACCGTCGACGACGGCGCCGACCTGCACACGGGCGTCACCGCGGTGGTGCCAGCCCAACTCGGCCCGCAGCGGTGGGCCCTGCCGGCGGCCGTCTACACCGGCAACGGTTACGGCAAGCTGGTGGGCTCGACGCAGGTGGACGAGCTGGGCGTACTGGAATCGCCGATCGTCCTGACCGCCACGCTGTCGGTGTTCCGTGCCGCGGACGCGGTGCTGACCCACCTGCTGGACCGCCGTCCGGACGGTCGGTCGTTCAACCCGCTGGTGGGCGAGACCAACGACGGCCACCTGTCGGACATCCGTCGACGTCCGATCACCGAGAAGCACGTGCTCGACGCCATCGACCGGGCGTGCGCAGAGCCGCCGGCGGAGGGTTGCGTCGGGGCCGGCACCGGCACCACGGCCCTGGGCTACAAGGCGGGCATCGGCACCTCCTCCCGGGTGGTACGGACGGCGGACACCTCGGTGACCGTCGGCGCCGTGGTGCAGGCCAACTTCGGCGGTGTGCTGACCGTGCTGGGTGTCCCGCTGCCGGTCGACGAGCTGGTCCCGCAGGCCGACCGCACCGAGCCGCCCGGCAACTCGTGCATGATCCTGGTGGCCACCGACGCGTCCCTGGACGCCCGGCAGCTCGGGCGGCTCGCCCGGCGGGCCGTTTTCGCCATGGGTCGGGTCGGCGCGTCGTACGCCAACGGCAGCGGCGACTACGCGGTCGCGTTCAGCACCGCCGAGCCGGGCCGACCGACCATTTCCGACGCGCAGCTCGACCCGGTCTTCGCCGCCGTTCTGGACTCGGTCGAGGAGGCGCTGCTCAACTCGCTCTTCGCCGCCACGACCACCACCGGAGTGGACGGCCACACGAGTTACGCCGTACCACACGAGGCCGTCGTACGGCGGTTGGCGGCGGCCGGCCGGCTGAGCAGCTGATGGTGCCCACGCTCCGGCGTCAGAGCTGTGGTGCGCGGGCCCGCCCGATCAGGTGGAACACCCGGCTGAGCTGCCGGTACGGGTCCCGCAGGCTGAAGGACCTGGTTAAGGATCGTCAGTGATCGTTGGTCGGTCGTGGGTGTCGGTGTCTTCTGGTTTGATGCGGGGCGGTGGGGGTCGTCTGCGCCGGCGGTGAGCGTTGCCGTGTGGCGGTGCTGTCATGTTGGCGGTTCAGTCGTGAGGTTGGTGGCGGGTGAGTCGGACGGTGTCGCTGGCTGGGGGCGAGGCCTCCCGGACCGCGTGCGTCCGCGCTCTTGTGCGCGCCGGCGTGGATGAGAGGACCGGCGAGGTCCTGTCCCAGGCGGTGCTGGCCGAGCGTGTCGGCTGGTGTGCCGATCTGGTGGCGGGCATGGTCTGCGGGCTGTTGGCGCAGCGGTGGAACGCCGCGGATGTGCAGGTGTTGGCCTCCGGTGTGGACGCGGGTGGCCGACGGCTGCCGTCGAACGCGTGGATGGCGTTGCGGCGCCTGGGTTGGACCGCCACCGCGCCCGACGGGGTGAGGGTTAATGACCGGATCGTGCGGATGGCGCAGGAGCAGGCCGGGCGTGCGCTGCGCTCGGTGACATGGCGTGCCGATCTGACCACCGGAGTCCTCGCGACCTGGCCGGCCGACCCGCGCAAGCGCACTCCGCAGGAGTGGGAGCAGGTTCGGGAGGCGATCCCTGACGGGAAGGATCTGCCGGCCAACGTCGTCAAAGCGCGCACCCGGCAGGCCGCCACGTTCCTGAACGCCAACGGCCGCCTCCCGGTGGACATGTTCGAACTGGAAGGCCCGCCGCGGGTTGCGCGGATGTTGTTGCTGTCCGCGTGTGACCGGCAGCAGGCCACGATCGAACGCAGCGACACCGACCCGGGCAGGGTGCTGCTGCGCCTGCAGTTGCCGGTACGTCCGGATCCGCGCACGTACCGGGACTGGACGTGGGTGGCCTGCCCGATCACCCTGCCGCCCACCGTCCCGGCCGGCGCAGCGCTGCACCTACCCACCCTGCGCGTGGCCGGCCGGCAGGTACGCGCCGATGTCGCGTACACCCACGCGGTGCCGAAAGCCCGACGTACCGGGCACGCGGTGGCGCTCGGGGTGGACTGGGGCCTGAACACGCTGCTGACCGCGGGGGCCCTGCGCCTGGGGCAGGACGGCCGGATCACCGCGTTGGGCGCTGGTGGCCAGTTCCGGGCCGCCGGAGTCCTGGCCAAGCAGCACCGCCTTCGCCGCCTGTCAGAGCGGCTACACGCGAAGGCCGATCAGTATCTGCGGCTGACTACCGGCCGCCGTGAGGAGCACCTGAGCGCGAAACACGAGGTGCTGCGCGAGGAGATCCGCCGCGTGTCCGCCCGCCGCCAGAACTTGAACGCCGCGCTCGCCTGGGCTGCCGCCCGCTGGACCGTCGACCAGGCGATCGCCGCCGCCGCGACCGTCATCTACGTGGAAGACCTGCGCTCGATGGAAGCCCAGGGCATGGGCGCCAGCCTCAACACGCGCCTGTCCCAGCAGGTCCGCGGACAGATCGTCGACCGGATGCGGCACCTCGCCGCCGAGCACGGTATCGCCGTCGTCGGCGTCCCGGCCCGCAACACCTCCAAACATTGTCCGCAGTGCCTGACCCCGCTGTGCCATCGCAAGGCCCCCGACCGGCCCGCCACTGCGGGCTGGAAATGGGCCATCTGCCCCCACCAGTCCTGCGGCTGGCAGGGCGACCGCGACCACGGCGCCTGGCTGCGCATCGCCGCCCGCGGCCTCACCCACCAGAACAAGACCGTCATTGACAAGGCCAGCGGGCAGATGATCATCCGCGCCGTGGTCGACACGCTGGAAGCCTGCGCGGTCGTCACCAAGACCAGTCGGGGGGACCGGTCGAAGACCGGGCCCACCCGGCATCAGCCACCACGCCCCGCGCCCAGGCGACGCAGGGCACCCTCCCCCACCCGGCCCCACGGCCGGGCGGGCAAGCGTCCGGAGGGACACGCACCAACGGACCGGCCCAGGCTGCCCCGCGCAGCACACCGGCACCAGGACGTGAACACGATCAGCACACCCACCACCGGCCACCGGCCACGAGGAGCCGCCCTGGGCGCCGGATTCCACCTCCACGCCCACGCGACCCCACCCAGGTGGGAAACGATCCCGGAAACCCCATCCGACCCAGGATCCCTAAGCTAATCAGCGACGCTAGAACAGACGTACGACGGTCCGTCCATCCATGATCGGCAGAGTCCGCTGCGATCTAGCACGCCCCTGGTTACGGTGACGTAGGCGTAACCCGTTCCCCTGGGAGGTGCCATGTCGACCGCCGTGACCGGCCCCGACGCGGGCCCGAAGCCGCTGACCCAGGGACATCAGTCCCCCGGCATCCTGATCGCCCTCTGGGCCTTCGTGGTCATCCCGTTCCTGGCCCTGCTGGCCGCGGTCCCGGTCGCCTGGGGCGGCTGGCTGGGCTGGAGCGACGTGCTCGTGGCCGCCTTCTGGTACGTGCTGTCCGGGCTCGGCATCACCGTCGGCTACCACCGCTACTTCACCCACGGCTCGTTCCGCGCCAAGCCGTGGCTGCGGGTGGCCCTGGCGGTGGCCGGGTCGTTCGCGGTGCAGGGCGAGATCATCCAGTGGGTGGCCGACCACCGGCGGCACCACGCCTTCTCGGATCTGGAGGGGGACCCGCACTCGCCGTGGCGGTTCGGGGAGAGCGTCGGGGGGCTGGCCCGCGGCTTGTTCCACGCGCACGTCGGCTGGCTGTTCGACCGGGAGTTGTCCAACCGGGAGCGGTTCGCGCCGGACCTGCTCGCCGACCGGGCCACCCGCCGGGTCGACCGGCTCTTCCCGCTGCTGGTGGCGGTGTCGCTGCTCGGGCCGGCCGCGATGGGCGGGCTGCTGACCTGGTCGTGGCAGGGCGCGCTGACCGCGTTCTTCTGGGGTGGCCTGGTCCGGATCGCGCTGCTGCACCACGTGACCTGGTCGATCAACTCGGTGTGTCACGTGTACGGGGAGCGGCCGTTCGCGGTGCGTCAGGGGGACCGGGCGTCGAACTTCTGGCCGCTGGCGCTGCTGTCGTTCGGGGAGAGCTGGCACAACCTGCACCATGCCGAGCCGACCAGTGCCCGGCACGGGGTGCTGCGCGGCCAGTTCGACCCGTCGGCGCGGGTGATCTGGTTGCTGGAGAGGGCCGGCGCGGTGTGGGCGGTGCGCTGGCCGCGGCCGGAACGGATCACCGCGAAGCTGGTGGGGCCGGGCCGGGTGCGGCGGTAACCGGTCGTCCGGCGCGCCGCCGGCCTGGCAGGATGGCCGGATGACCGAGCTTGAGCCCGACCGCCGGGTCCCGGCCACGGGACGGGGCGGCCAGATTCCACGGCAGGGCGTCACCGAGCGCCGGCGAGGTGACGAGATGACCAAGGCTTCCGGCAAGGACCCCGGCTCCGCGCGGCGGCACGCCGTCCCGGCGGCCAAGCCCTCCTCCCGGGTACGGATGTCGGCGACGCAGCGGCGCGAGCAGCTGATCTCGATCGCCCGGCAGATCTTCGCGGAGCGGGGTTTCGACGCCACCTCGATCGAGGAGGTGGCGGCTCGGGCGAAGGTGTCCAAGCCGGTGGTGTACGAGCACTTCGGCGGCAAGGAGGGGCTCTACGCGGTGGTGGTGGACCGGGAGGTGCGCTCGCTGCTGGAGCGGATCACCACGGCGCTGACCGCGGGGCATCCCCGGGAGTTGCTGGAGCAGGCGGCGTTGACGCTGCTGACGTACATCGAGGAGGAGACCAGCGGGTTCCGGGTGCTGGTGCGGGAGTCGCCGTTGATGTCGGCGACGGGCAACTTCAGCAGTGTGATGAACGATGTGGCGCACCAGGTGGAGCACATTCTGGGCGCGGAGTTCTCCAGCCGGGGGTACGACCCGAAGCTGGCGGAGCTGTACTCGCAGGCGCTGGTGGGCATGGTGGCGTTGACCGGCCGCTGGTGGTTGGAGGTGCGCAAGCCGCGGAAGGAGACGGTGGCGGCGCACCTGGTGAACCTGGCCTGGAGCGGCCTGTCGCACCTGGAGGCGAAGCCGGGTCTGATCACCCGCCGGATGGGGTGAGCCGGTTCAGCGGTGGGCCTCGGCGACGGGGTGCTGGCGGCGGCGCCGCTCCTCCTCGGCGTGCTCGTGCGGGCCGACCTTGTCGTAGAGGCCGGTGGCGAGCAGGATCAGCCCGAACAGCATCGAGACGATCACGGTCGACATCGAGAAGTTGAGGAAGTTGGCCCGGGTCTGCAGCACGGCCATCATGAGGATGGACGTGACCAGGAAGACCACCCCGGCGGTCAGGTCCATGTAGTGGCCGAGGTTGCCCCGCCGGGACGCCCCGATCAGCAGGAATGCGCCGAACACCACGGAGACGAGCGAGAACGCCAGGTTGGTGCGGAGGCCGAGGGCCCAGTTGCCGTTCCGGCTGAAGAGCCCGTCACCCCAGGTCAGGAACGTCCCGTAGACGCCGAAGACCAGGATGTAGAGCCCGATCAACGCGGAGAGGGCGCGGTAGATCGGTCGCGCGGGATGGTTCACCGGGATGTGTGCCATGGGAGCCTCCAGCCAAGTGGACCAATTCGAGGCTATTGTCCCGCCAGCCGGCGCTTCCGTCCGGGAAACGCCGAAGGCCCGGCCGGAGCCGGGCCTTCGGGGTGATGTGAGGTCAGAGCACCAGGCGGGCCTTCTGCCAGTTCTCGTGCTCCTCGTCGGTGCCGACCTTGCCGTACATGCCGACCATCAGGAGCACCAGCGCCAGGACCAGGACCACGATGTCGGTCATGATCGAGAAGTTGAAGATGTTGGCGTCGGTCTGCAGGAACGCCAGCATGGCCAGGCCGAGCACCATCAGGGCGTACGCCAGCCACTGGTTGATCGCCACGTCGAGGTTGCGGCCGATCACGACGCCGAGCAGGATCACGGCGCCGATCAGCACGGAGAGCAGCGAGAAGCCGAGGTTGGTGCCCTGGCCGAGGACCTTGGTGTCGTCCTGGGCGAGCACGTCGTTGCCGGCGCTCGCGATGATGCCGAGCACGCCGAAGACGACGAAGTACAGACCAACGATCCCGCCGATCGCCCGGTAGATCGGCCGCGCGGGGTGGTTGACGGGGGTGTGGGCCATCTCTGCGTCTCCAAGACCGTTCGGATAAGGGGTCGCCAGCGATTGTCCCGTACGCCGAGCTGTGACGCCGCACACCCCCCACCCCGTGCCGGGTTCAGCCGGCCGGCAGCTCCTCGGCGAGGGTCAGCCAGGCCTCCTCGGTGCGTTCCCGCTCGGCCCGCAGCTCCTTCAGCTGGGCGTCCAGTTCGGCGACCTTGGCGTAGTCGGTGGCGTGCGCGGCGAGCTGCTCGTGGAGGGTGGCCTCCTTCTGCTCCAGCTTGGCGATCTGCCGTTCCATCTTGCCGAGTTCCTTGCGGGCGGTGCGTACCTCGGCGGCGGACATGCCCGCGTGCTCCGGGGCGGCCGCGGCCGGGGTGAGGTCGCCGGGCGCCGGGCCCCGGCCGGCGGCGGCCCGGGCCAGGTACTCGTCGATGCCGCCGGGCAGGTGCACCAGCCGCCCGTCGCCGAACATGCCGTACGCGACGTCGGTGACCCGCTCGATCAGGTAGCGGTCGTGGCTGGCCACCACGATGGTGCCGGGCCAGGAGTCGAGCAGATCCTCCAGCGCGGCCAGGGTGTCGGTGTCGAGGTCGTTGGTGGGCTCGTCGAAGAGGAGCACGTTGGGCTCCCCGGCGAGCAGCCGGAGCATCTGCAGGCGGCGGCGCTCGCCGCCGGAGAGGTCGCTGACCGGGGTCCAGAGCCGCCGGTCGTCGAAGCCGAAGATCTCGGCGAGCTGGGCGGCGCTGATCTCCCGGTCGCCGAACTGGACCCGCCGGGCCACCTCCTCGACGGCTTCGAGGACGCGCAGGTGGCCGGGGAGTTCGGCGAGCTCCTGAGAGAGGAACGCGGGCCGGACGGTCTGCCCGGTGGTGAAGCGCCCGCCGTCGGGGCGGGTCACCCCGGCGAGCATGCGCAGCAGGGTGGTCTTGCCGGCACCGTTGCGGCCGAGGACGGCGACCCGGTCGCCGGGGCCGACCTGCCAGGTGACGCCGTGCAGGATCTCCTTCGGGCCGGCGTGCAGGGTGACCTGGTCGAGGTCGTACACCTGCTTGCCGAGCCGGGCGGTGGCGAGCCGTTGCAGCGACATGGTGTCGCGCGGCTCGGGCACGTCGGCGATCAGCGCGTTGGCGGCGTCGATCCGGAACTTCGGCTTGGAGGTCCGGGCCGGGGCGCCGCGGCGCAGCCAGGCGATCTCCTTGCGCAGCAGGTTCTGCCGGCGGGCTTCGGTGGCGGCGGCGACCCGCTGCCGCTCGGCGCGGGCGAGGGTCCAGGCGGCGAAGCCGCCCTCGTACGCCCGGACGGCCTGGTCGGCGACCTCCCAGGTGGTGGTGCAGACGGCGTCGAGGAACCACCGGTCGTGGGTGACCACGACGAGCGCGCCCTTGCGGGTGACCAGGTGCCGGGCCAGCCAGTCGACGCCGCCGACGTCGAGGTGGTTGGTCGGCTCGTCGAGGATGAGCAGGTCGGCGTCGCGGACCAGCAGCGCGGCGAGGGCGACGCGGCGGCGCTCACCGCCGGACATCGGCCCGACCGGCGCCTCCAGGCCGAGGTGGGGCATGCCGAGGCCGTCGAGGATGGCCCGGACCCCGGCGTCGCCGGCCCACTCGTGCTCGGCGCCCATGCTCTCGCCGAGCCAGGCGGTGCCCAGGACGACGTCGCGGACGGTGGCCTCGGGGGCCAGCTCCAGGGTTTGCGGGAGCCAGGACACCCGCAGGTCACGGCGGTGGGTGACGCGGCCGTCGTCGGGTTCCTCGCTGCGGGTGAGCAGGCGCAGCAGGGTCGACTTGCCGGCGCCGTTGAGGCCGACCACGCCGACCCGGTCGCCGTCGTCGAGGCCGAGCGAGACGTCGGTGAGCAGCGGCCCGGCGGCCCCGTACCCCTTGGACACCCGGTCCAGGTTGACGATGTTGGCCACTTCCCCACCTTTCATGATCAAGGCGTCCCGGTGCCGGCCGGCACCTCAGGACGCCCCCTCCAAGGGTACGCGGACCGACCCCCCCCCAGCCCCACCGCTCCCGCCGCGGGCCGTGGCGGACGGCCGCCTCGCCGGTCTGCCGCCAGCCCCCGGCGCGGAATGCGGCAGCGCGGACCCTCCCGACTCACGGAGGGCCCGGTTCGGCGAAGAGCGAGTCGATCATGCCGGGCCCGGGCCCGGGCCCGCGAGCGCAGGGCCGGGACGGGCCGGCGCAGGGCCGGGCGGAGGAGGTGGGTCAGACGATGCGGGCGCCGGCGACCGGGCCGTGGGCGACCCGCGCCTCCCGGCAGACGCCGGCCGCCTCCAGTTCGGCGGCGATCCGGCCGGCGTCCGCCTCGTCGAGGGCGAGGAAGACGCAGGTCGGGCCGGAGCCGGAGACGATGCCGGCGAGCGCCCCGGCCGCGTCGCCCGCCTTGAGCGTCTCGGCCAGGGCGGGACGCATGGTCAGCGCGGCGTCCTGGAGGTCGTTGCCGAGCGCGGCCGCGAGCACCCGCGGGTCCCGCTGGCGCAGCGCGGCGAGCAGGGCGTCGGTGCTGCCCAGCGGCTCGCCCGCGGTGCCCGCGTCCCGCAGCCGGTCCAGCTCGCGGTAGGCGGCCGGGGTGGAGAGGCCCCCGTCGGCGACGGCCACCACCCAGTGCCAGGAGGTGGGCCGGGCCAGCACCGGGCTGACCGCCTCGCCGCGGCCGGTGCCGAGCGCGGTGCCGCCGTGGATCAGGAACGGCACGTCGGAGCCGAGGTCGGCGGCGATCCCGGCCAGCTCGTCGCGGGACAGGCCGGTGCCCCAGAGGGCGTCGCAGGCCACCAGGGCGGCGGCCGCGTCGGCGCTGCCCCCGGCCAGCCCGCCGGCGAGCGGGATCTGCTTGCGCAGGTGCAGCCGGGCGTGTGGCAGCACGCCCGCGTACCCGGCGAGGGCGTGGGCGGCGCGGATGACCAGGTTGGAGTCGTCCAGGGCCAGCTCGCCGGTGCCCTCGCCCTCCATGGTGAGGGTGAGGGTGTCGCCCCGGCGGGCGGTGAGCTCGTCGTAGATGGAGATCGCGTGGTAGACGGTGTTCAGCTCGTGGTAGCCGTCCCGGCGCAGCGGTCCCACCCCGAGGTGCAGGTTGACCTTGGCGGGCACCCGCACCTTCACCGGGCCGCTGGCCCCGCGCCGCTGCCCGTCCTCGTCGTCCGGTCGCCAGGCCTCGGTCACGGGGCGATGTCCCGCGGGCGCAGGCGGATGTCGAACGGCTTCTCCACGGTCAACTCCTCGGCGGGGTCGGGCAGTGGCGCCAGCCTACTGGGCGGCGGCGGGGACGGTCGGGGCCGACGCGGCGATGGCGGCGAACTGCTCCACGGTCAGTGACTCCCCGCGTGCGCCGGGATCGACCCCGGCCGCGGTGAGCGCCGCGGCGGCCCGGTCGGGACCGCCGGCCCAGCCGGCCAGGGCGGCGCGGAGGGTCTTGCGGCGCTGCGCGAACGCCGCGTCCACCACCGCGAAGACGGCCTCCCGGGGTACGTCGGCGCGGGGCGGCTCGCGGCGGGTGAAGGCGACCAGCCCGGAGTCGACGTTCGGTACCGGCCAGAAGACGTTCGGTGGCACCTTGCCGGCGGCCCGGGAGCGGGCGTACCAGGCGAGCTTGACCGACGGGACGCCGTACACCTTGGAGCCGGGACCGGCGACGAGCCGGTCGGCGACCTCCTTCTGCACCATCACCAGGCCGTGCCGCAGGGTGGGCAGCTCGGCGAGCAGGTGCAGCACCACCGGCACGGCGACGTTGTACGGCAGGTTCGCCACCAGCGCGGTCGGCGCGGGGTCGGCCAGGTCGGCGGCGGTGATCCGCAGCGCGTCGGCCGGGTGCACGGTGAGCCGGTCGGCGTCCGGGCCGGCGAACCGGGCGGCGGTCTGTGGCAGCGCGGCGGCCAGCGCCCGGTCCAGCTCGACGGCGTGCACGTGCGCGGCGACCGGGAGCAGCGCCAGGGTGAGCGAGCCGAGCCCGGGCCCGACCTCGAGCGCCACGTCGTCGGGGGTCAGCCCGGCGGTGGTGACGATCCGGCGGACGGTGTTCGGGTCGTGCACGAAGTTCTGGCCGAGCTTCTTGGTCGGCGTCACGCCGAGGCGGGCGGCGAGTTCCCGGATCTCCGCCGGGCCGAGGAGGCCGGTCACGCCGGGCATCCTCTCACCACGGGCCGAAGGCGCGGTTGCCGGTGGCGGAGATGGCCGCGCAGAGCTCGTCCAGGTCGGTCCCGGTGGTGTCCGCCAGGAAGCGCACGGTCAGCGGGATCAGGTACGACGCGTTCGGCCGGCCCCGGTGCGGCATCGGGGTCAGGTACGGGGCGTCGGTCTCCACCAGCAGCTGGTCGACCGGGGTGACGGCGGCGGCCTCGCGCAGCGCCCCGGCGCTGCCGAAGGTGACCGTGCCGGCGAAGCTGAGCAGGTAGCCCCGGCGGACGCACTCCCGGGCGAAGTCGGCGTCGCCGGAGAAGCAGTGCAGCACCACGGTGTCCGGGGCGCCCTCGTCGTCGAGGACCCGCAGCACGTCGGCGTGCGCGTCCCGGTCGTGGATGACCAGCGCCTTGCCGTGGCGCTTGGCGATGGCGATGTGCGCCCGGAAGCTCTCCTCCTGGGCGGCCCGGCCCTCGTCGCCGGTGCGGAAGAAGTCCATCCCGGTCTCGCCGATGCCGCGGACCCGGTCGCGGGCGGCGAGCGTCTCGATCTCGCGCAGCGCCTCGTCCAGGTCGGCCAGGCGCGGCGCCTCGTTCGGGTGCAGCGCCACGGTGGCCAGCACCGCGGCGTACCGCTCGGCGACGTCGGCGCTCCAGCGGGACGACTCGACGTCCACGCCGACCTGGACCAGTCGGTCGACGCCGACCCCGGCGGCCACCGCGACGGCCGCCCCGACCGGGTCGTCGGCCGGACCGCCGCCCGGCACACCGGCTTCGCTGACGGTGATGTCCAGGTGGGTGTGGCTGTCCAGGACGGGTACGGCCAGCGCCTCCGGGGCGGGCGGGAACTCCCCGGCCCGGCGGGCGGCGCGCTGCTTGCGGGTTTCGGTCTGCTCGGTCATCGCGGTCAGCATCACACACCGCCGACGGTCGGCGTTCCCGCACCGCCACCGACTGTTCACACGGTCAACATCTGTCCCGCCTACCGTGCGGAGGGTGACCGTCACCCCTCAGGCCAGCGGGGCCGCCTCCGAGCGCACCGGGCTGCACGTGACGTACGACGGCCGGCTCCATCCGGCGGAGATGCTCGCCCGCGGGGCGGCGTACGAGTTGTTCAGCGCCGACGAGGCGCCCGGGTTCGAGTTCGTGCCCCGGCCCGGGGTGGCGCCCCCGTGGCGGCGGTTCGTGCACGCCACCGAGGTGACCGCGGTGCACGGGGCGGTCGAGCCGACCGAGGAGGCGGACCCGCCGCTGCTGATGCCGGTGCACCGGGAGCACGGCTGGGCGCACCTGCACCAGCTCAGCCAGCAGCCGGGCGCGGCCGCGGACCCGACGCTCGCCGCGGTGCGGGGCTCGGCGGTGATCCGCCCGGGGACCCGGATGGTGAAGGTGCTCTCCGCCCGGCAGCTCGCCGGCTACGTACGGGGCTGGCTGCCGCACGGCTTCTGCTACCGGGAGCACGACGTGGCGCACCTGCGCACGCCGGCCGGGCTGGCGGTGCTGCGGGGGGACGGCGAGGGCGGTGACGTGGCGTACGCGCTGCGCTGGCGGGCCGCCGACCCGGCCGACTACGACGTCCCGGTGGGCCCGGCGCACCACGGGCTGACCGTGCTGCCGCCCCGGGACCGGCTGGGGCCGCCGGTGCTGGGCACCGGGTTCGTGCCGAGCAGCGCCCAGCTCATTCCCGAGTTCGTCACCCGGGACTTCGCCGACCTGCCGATGCCGGCGAACGCGACCCTGCTCGCCTACCCGGCGGAGGGGGTGGAGGTGGTGCTCTACGCCTACCAGGCGGAGCAGCGGGGCTGGCTGCGCATGGTGGGCCCGCAGTGGCGACACCTGCTGGCCGCGGTGCCCGGCGTCTCCCCCGACCAGGAGTACGTGCCGACCGGGGACGCGCCCCGCTCCACCCAGCTCGTCGGCGCGTACGGCGGCGGCGAGTACGAGGCGGTGGCCGACCTGCCGGGCGGGTTCCGGGTGCTGGCGATGACCCGGGCGGCCCGCTACCCGGTGGAGGCGGCGGCCCGACGGATGCGCTTCGCCAGCTGGCGCGGGGTGCCCTGCCTGGTGCTGCGGGAGGAGTCGGGCTGGCTGCGGCTGCGGCTGCGCCGGCCGGACCCGGACGCGGTGCTCACCACCGGGGCACAGTGCCACGAACGGGGCGTCTACGAGGCCTGGGCGCCGGGCGCCGAGGTGACCGACGACCAGGTGGTCGACCTGCGGTACCCGATGGCATAACGGGGGCCGGCCCGGGAAAACGCGCACGTCCGAGACGCTGCGCACCTGGAGAAGACCATGCCGTTCATCACCGTCGGAACCGAGAATTCCGCCCCCATCGACCTGTACTACGAGGATCACGGCACCGGTCAGCCGATCGTCCTGATCCACGGGTTCCCGTTCAACGGGGCGACGTGGGAGAAGATGAGCATCCCGCTGATGAACGCCGGCTACCGGGTGATCACGTACGACCGGCGCGGTTTCGGCGCCTCCGCCCAACCGGCGATGGGGTACGACTACAACACGTTCGCGGCCGACCTGGACGTGCTGATGACCGAACTTGACCTGCGCAACGCGATCCTGGTCGGGCACTCGATGGGCACCGGTGAGGTCACCCGCTACCTGGGCGCGTACGGCTCCGACCGGGTGGACCGGGCGATTCTGATGGCGCCGTTGGCGCCGTGCCTGGTGCAGAAGCAGGACAATCCGGAGGGCGTCGAGAAGAAGGTCTTCGACGGGTTCCAGCAGGCCATCATCCAGGACCGGTTCGCCTACCTGACCCAGTTCTGCGACGCGTTCTTCAACTACAGCGAGACCAAGGGCAAGTGGGTCAGCGAGGCGGCGTACCGGGCGCACTGGGACATCGGGTCCCGCGCCTCGGCGAAGGGCACCCACGATTCCGTGACCGCCTGGCAGACCGACTTCCGGGGCGACCTACCGAAGATCAACATCCCGGTGCTGATCATCCAGGGCGACAAGGACAACGTGCTGCCGTACCCGAAGACCGGCGAGCGGTTGCAGCACATGCTGTCCGACTGCCGGCTGATCACGCTGAAGGGGGCGCCGCACGGCATCCCGTGGACCCACCCGAGCGAGGTCAACCAGGCGATCATGCAGTTCATCGGCGCGCCGTCGATGGCGCGCGCCTGACCGCGGACCCGCCGCGGCCCCCGGGGCGATCCTCTGGGGGCCGCGGCGCGGGCGTCGGG